>CAZDLP010000035.1:7656-9908 GCA_964506565.1 uncultured Planctomycetia bacterium | reverse complement strand
CAAGGATATACTTGATAGTCGGCAACGCCGCCCTTATCCTGTTGTCATCTGTAATGCTCTGGTCTTTATCCAACGGTACATTAAAATCAACCCGCATTAGGACACGCTTACCCGCAATATCAACATCCTTTATAGATTTCTTATTCATATACACCCTGCCTTACTTTGTCATATATTTTATAAGGTCAACTACCCTGCAGCTATAACCCCATTCATTATCGTACCATGATAAGACTTTTACCATATCACCCATGCAGAATGTCTGCTCCGCGTCAACTATAGAAGATAGCGGGCATTTTTTATAATCTATCGATACAAGAGGCTCATCGCTTACGCCTAATATACCTTTTAGCTTATTGTCCGCCGCGTCTTTTAGCGCCTTGTTAACCTCTTCCTTTGTTACTTCCTTTTCCATCTGCATAACAACATCAACGATAGAAACCGTAGGAGTAGGCACCCTTATAGCAAGTCCGTCAAGCTTACCCTTAAGCTCAGGGATAACAAGCCCTACCGCCTTGGCAGCACCTGTAGTAGTAGGAATCATTGATAATGCAGCTGCGCGCGCACGACGGAGATCGCTGTGCGGGAGATCCAATATGCACTGATCGTTTGTATAAGAGTGTATTGTAGTCATCAGGCCCTTCTTTATTCCAAAGGTATCCATTAGGACCTTTACAACAGGCGCTATACAGTTTGTAGTGCATGACGCGTTAGATACTATATTATCCTTAGATGCATCGTATTTATCCTCGTTTACGCCAAGAACAAATGTAGCGATATCGCCTTTTGCCGGAGCTGAGATAATAACCTTCTTAGCGCCTGCTGCGATATGTTTGCCCGCTTTCTCCGCATCACGGAAGATGCCTGTAGATTCAACTACAACATCGACACCAAGTTTGCCCCACGGAATATTAGCAGGGTCTCTTTCCGCTAATACCTGCAGTTTTTTACCATTAACAACTATTGAGTCACCTTCCACACTTACCTCATGCGGAAATATTCCGAAGTTTGAATCATATTTCAAAAGATGCGCAAGTGTCTTAGCGTCTGTAAGATCATTGACCGCTACAAATTCTATACCTTCGACTCCATGCTCAAGAACTGATCTAAATACATTACGCCCTATCCTTCCAAAACCGTTAATACCTACTTTTACAGCCATCTTACCCTCCTTGAATTTTTGAAGAAAATTTAATCAGTGGCCTATACAGCCAAAGAGTGCCTTTCTTCTTGCGTTATATTTTTACTTCCCTTAAATATCTGCTCGCGGTCTCTGGAGATGTGGAGTTAATGTAAAATCCGCTTCCCCATTCAAATCCCGCTATCCTGTTTAACTTTGGTATGATTTCAACATGCCAGTGGTAGTGTTCCTGGACATCGTCATTTCCATTAAGCGGTGTAGTATGAACTATAAAATTATAAGGCGGATTATTCAGCGCTATCTTCATCCGCATAAGAATCTCCTTTAATATCGCTGAAAAGCTCTCTATCTGTTTATCCGAGATTTCAGTGAAATATGCCTGATGGGTCCTTGGTATTATTGATATCTCAAACGGAGAACGTGACGCAAAAGGAGAGAATGCCATAAAATCATCATTTTCGCAGATCTCCCTATGGCGATAATCCCGTTCCTGTTTTATAATATCACAGAACAAACATCTCTCTTTATAATCAAAATATTTATGAGCGCATTCAAGCTCTTCCATAACCCTTTTAGGCACGATAGGAAGCGATATCAGCTGCGTGTGACTATGCTCTAGAGACGCACCCGCTGCCAAACCATAATTCTTAAATATTAAAACATACTTAAATCTATCATCATCACCTAAGGATATACATCTTCTCTTATAAACATTCACAACTTTTTTGATCTGATCTATATCTAAATCCGCAAGCTGCTTATCATGGTCTGTATCTTCAACAATAACCTCATGCTCGCCTACACCACTCATCATATCGAACATGCCGACACCCGTTCTCTCAATAACCGGTTCGTTCCTTAGCGCGGGAAATTTATTAGGCACCGTCCTTGTCTTCCATCCCGGTGTATCAGGGGCTGAATCTGTAGGGCGATCCGCGTCAACCTCCGGAGGTGTCATCTTTTCACTACCTACGCAAAAAGGGCAAGTACCACCTTCTATAATAGGGCTCTCTATATCATAACCACTGGGGCCTAAGTCTTTCTCGGTGCTTATTATAACCCACCTTGCTGTCATCGGATCAAGTCTTAATTCACCCATAATTTTATTTTC
>CAZDLP010000035.1:1427-7556 GCA_964506565.1 uncultured Planctomycetia bacterium | reverse complement strand
TTTTATTGCCTCTAAACCTGTACTTCCCGTAAACATTTTGCAGCCTCTTCAGGAGGCGTAGGATTTATATAAAAACCTGTTCCCCACTCAAAACCGGCTACCCTTGTAAGGCGCGGGATTATCTCAATATGCCAGTGGTAATCAGAATCTATGGTATCCCAGTATCCTTCTTTAGTCCGCCTATATGGTGCTGTATGGATTATATAATTATAAGGTGGATTCGATAAAAGCTTATTCATCCTCAGAAGCACCTCTTTTAAAACCTTACCGAGTTCTTTTATGCCATATTTATTTATACTAGTAAAGTCCGCTGAATGCTTCTTAGGCAATATCCATGTTTCAAAAGGAAATCGTGCCGCAAAAGGCGCGATAGCGACAAAGCCGTCAATATCAAGTATGAGCCTCTTCTTGTCTTCCAACTCCTGTGATACGATATCGCAGAATACGCATCTATCCTTGTATTCAAAATATCTTTTAGCGCCTTCCAACTCACCCTTTACGCTCTTTGGACACGCAGGCAGCGCTATAAGCTGGCTCCTGCAATGGCGTATCTTACTTGCGCCTGCCGCGGGTTTATGGTTTTTGAATATCAAAACATATTTAAAGCGCTTATCCCTCTCGAGATCTACGATCCTCTCCTTATATGCTGTAAGGACCTTCGCAATCTGCTCTGATGTCAAAGAAGACATATGCTCGACATGATCAGGGGTTTCTACAATAACCTCATTTGCTCCGACCCCATTCATCATATCGTATATGCCATGAGGTCTTTTATTCAAATCGCCTTCTATTCGTAATACAGGCGCCTCATTAGGAACAACTCGCACATCCCATCCCGGCTTATTCGGCTCGGTCGAGTCTTTTCTGATAGAGCGTATCTCAGGCGGAGTCATGCTTTCATTGCCGGCGCAAAAAGGACAAGGCGCCACTTCCGCCATATCAGCTGACTCTACCTTAAAATCATTGGGCCTTTTCGCGCGGTCAGTCGCGATTATAACCCAACGTCCGATGATAGGATCTTTGCGAAGTTCTGGCATAGAATTTAACCTTTTTGAAAACAAAAAATTAGATGAAATTAGAGGTTATTATAACATAAACGATTTTAAGTGCAAGCGATTTTTTAGAGGGGGTTTGTAGCGAGCTTTATCGCTATCTGCTTAGTAGCATGACTATTTATAATAAGATCAAAGACAGGCACAACACAGCTTGCCTGATAATTATAATCAGGCTCTTCCTGTGATTGCGATACAGTGTATACAGGATACCTAAAAACATCCTTAGCCTTACGTGAGAAATTTATCGCGAGGCTAAAACCTTCTATATCATCACGCAGGACTAAGCGATCGATAAGACACAGCCTTTCTTTTGCCTTATCATCGGTAAGAGAAAAATTCATCTCCGGCGCAAAATTCAATCTTAATTTGGATGAAGATAGGTTTCGAATATAATATCTGGTTACAAGAGAACTGGTCTGCTTGTCGATGACAAATGTCTTACGTATCTGTATGGGCCTGTTGTTAACCGTGGATCTCCTTTTTAATGTTATCTTTCCTTGAGATTCTTCCGCGCTGATAATATCGTAGGCAGAATCCGCAAAATCACCGGTCTCCTTATAATTACCGGAGGAGAGATCATAAAGCTCAACGTTATCTTCTATAAAATGGTCTGTAAATAATTTTCGCCTATAATTATCATAGTAAATCTTCTTTCGGTAGCAGGCCTTAAAATCCTTGTGATACTCTTCTCTTTTGCGCGAAAGGGTATTTAGGATATTAACCTGCTTAAGCTTCGTATCCCATTCTGTTATTGAACCGCCTATAGCGGGATTAATAATAAACTTATTCTCTCTTGTAGAGACTGCTACCTCGTCACTGCCATCACAATCCATGTCAGATATTTCAATCTTTAGCCATCGTCTTGTCTTGTGCTCTATCTGATCAAGTATTTTTTCAGAACCTATAAGATGGGTATAAATGGCTGTGCGGAGATGATATAGATATATCCCCCCAAATATTCCGTGCCAATAAGCGCAGTTACAATGGGATTTATAAAGCTCGTGTTTAGCGCGGTTTAGCCGAGAGATATCGGCTCCGGAGACTTTCGATCGCAGTTCTCTGATCCTATGGCTTATAAGTAGCGCTCTCTTATGCATATGATTAGATTCCGGATATTTAACAAAGAAATTCTTCCATACGCCGCCCCTTAGAAACTCCTCCATAATCTTGCTGATCTTTTTCCCTTTTAGCTGATCCTTTAAAAAGCGTAACCGCTTCAGAGCGTCGGGCGGCAGGGACCATTCATTCATCTCCTGATATGAAGCATCGGGAAGATATATATTACCTGAGGGAGGATTATTGTCTATATATTCCGATATTGTTGAGGTCTTAAGCCAGTTCGAGTTTTTTTGCAAGGTTTTAAGAAAATTTCTTAACCATCTTTTCTCATAGACAGTCGCGTAAGTATCGGGCCAGGCACCAAATTTCTCACCGTCGTCTCCATAGGAGACAACGTTAGCGTTATAATCTTTTTTTATTTTTTTAAAGTACTTAATCGTCTTTTCAACAGGCATAAACGGTATTGAATAACGTAATGCCCTATCAGCACCAAATACAGCTACGGTCTTCGCGTTCTCTTCTGTCAGGTAATAACCATACAGGTCTTTTCTTTTCAGGCCTGCGTATTTTAGGTGTATCTCATCAAGCATGACATACCTTATGCCCGCATCAAAAAATGTCTCCGCTAGATGCTGTTGCCAGACCCTTTCCGCGAGCCAGCATCCAGAGACCTTTGAATTAAATTCTTTACCTATAAAATCTGATAGCATGCCTATCTGGCCTTTCGCGTCTTCCGGCGGCAACGCTGATAAGATGGGCTCATAAAATCCTCCTCCAACAAGCTCTATCTGGCCCTTTGCGACCAGGGCCTTTATCTTATCCATTATAGACGGCCTGTAACGCTTAAACCACTCTAGCAGGCTACCGCTATAATGCAGATTGAATTTTATATCGGGAAATGCTGATATAGTATCAAGAAAAGGCTCATAGCATTTGTCTGTAATTTCTTCAATAACAAAACCAAAATTACCGACAGGTTGATGAAAATGAATAACCATCAGGAAGTGTAACGTATTTTTCATAACTATTTACCGAGGATAGTACTTTCAGGCAGTGGGCATCCTCTTAAAAACTCCGCGCAAACAAGAGGTTTTTTGCCTTCTAGTTGAAGTTCTGTAATGGATATACAATAATCCGCACAAGCTATTATTATCTCATCGTTCTCTGCCTTGACGACAGAGCCTGGCTGCGAATCCTTAACTCTATCTAATAATTTAACTCTCAACACCTTGAGCATCTTTCCCATAAAATATGTATATGCCGATGGCCAAGGATTACAGGCGCGAACCTGATTAAGTATTCTTTCTGCAGGGCTTTCCCATACAATAAGGCCGTCTTGCTTCTTTATCTTTGCGGCGTAGGTTACCTTTGACTCATCCTGCTTTGTAAATGCTACATCATCCATAGCGGCTTTTTGCAACACATCTATGAGTAGCTCTGATCCCATGTGAGCCAGTTTTTTGCGTAGTGTCGCTGCGTCATAGCTGCTATCTATCTTTATCTTTTTCTGTGCTATAATATCACCGCTGTCAAGCTGCTTTATTATCTTCATTACAGTAACGCCTGTCTCTTTCTCTCCATCGAGTATAGCGCGTTGGATAGGCGCCGCGCCACGATATTGAGGCAGCAATGACGCGTGGATATTAAGAGGAAAAAGCTTAGGTATATTCAATAACTCACTTGATAATATCTGTCCAAAATCAACCACAATAAATATATCCGCGCCTATATCCTTTAAGCGCTGTATAAAGTCTTTAGAATTCACATCTTTGCAAGTAACCACTTCAACGCCTTCCTCTTGAGCGTAAGCCTGAACAGCTGTCGGCAAGACCTTAAGCCCCCTGCCTCTCTCTTTTTGAGGCTGCGTTACCACAAGATCGATCTTATGCTCACTTTTAATAAGCGCTTTAAGAGATACTGTAGCGAATCCTGATGTCCCGAAGAATATTATTTTCATGGGTTAGCTCTACGCTTGCCCCGTTGTTCCGAAGGAGCTTACGGGGTTCTGCGTTTCATGTTCTACGTTCTAAGCTGGGTCAACATCAACCGTAAGAATCACACCCGGCAGCTTCTTAAAATCTTTTAACGCTGACCTTAACCTTGGATTAAAATCACTTAATTCTTTTACCCTTAGTATTATATTCCACCTATATTGTCTGCGCAACTTATAAACAAGTGCCTGACAAGGCCCGTCCTGCTGGATTAAGCCTGGTAATTTTTTATTCAATAAATATTTCGCGAGAAGCTCGGCGCATTCTTTAGCGCGCTCTTCCTTGTATGAACGCAATGAAATATATATCATATTCGAAAAAGGCGGAAGAAAAAGCTCTTTTCTTAAAGCTATCTCCTTTTTGTAAAAATCTATATAATCATGGTTGATAGCTGATTGAATAGTATAATGGCTAGGCACATAGGTCTGGATAATAACCTCACCGGGCGAAAAGCCCCTTCCGGCTCTTCCGGCAACCTGCGTAAGAACCTGGAACGTTCTCTCTGCCGCGCGATAATCAGGCAGGTTAAGCGCTGTATCCGCTGATACGACACCCACGAGAGTCACCATTGGAAAATCATGCCCTTTCGCTATCATCTGCGTGCCGACTAAAATTTGTGTCTTTCTACTCGCGAAATCATCTAAAATCTTTTTGTGTGATTCACGCTTTTTGGTAGAATCCGTATCCATTCTGCTTATGGCTATCCCCGGAAAGCATCTATGCAATTCGCTCTCTACTCTCTGCGTGCCAAAACCAAAGTAATCCAGATACGCGCTTTTGCAGGATGGGCAGATATTCACATGCTCTTTTTGATAGCCGCAATAGTGGCAGAGAAATACCTTTTTGTCAGAATGATAATTCAGCGCCACATTACATTTTTTGCATCTCTCGACATAGCCGCATTTTTTACAGTTCGCGTACGTAGAAAATCCGCGCCGGTTAAGAAAGAGTATAACCTGCTCTTTATTGCCTAGGGCCTTTTCGATATGCTCGGTAAGGGATCTGGAAAATATAATTCTCCTTCTCCTGCGCTCGATAAGCTCCTGCCTCATATCAAGGATCTTTACCTTTGGAAGCGGGCGATTCTCTATCCTTTCTGTAAGCTCTATAAGTTTGTACTCTTTTTTTATCGCCTTAAAATATGATTCAAGCGAAGGTGTAGCGCCGCCTAAGACTACAACGGCATTGTTAAGCCTTGCTCTCATAATCGCGACGGAGACAGCATTATATCGAGGAACATCCTGCTGCTTATAAGAGGAGTCGTGTTCTTCATCTACTATTATTAATCCTAAATTCTGTATAGGCGAAAATATAGCTGAACGAGCGCCAACTACAATATGACAAACCCCGTCTTTAAGTTTTTTCCACTCCCTGTATTTCTGGCCCTGTGTAAGACGACTATGAAAAAGAGCTACCTGTTCTCTAAAACGAGACTTAAACCTTTCAACGGCCTGAGGGGTAAGAGATATTTCAGGAACGAGGACAATACAACTTTTTCCTTGCTCAAGAACCTTGCCTATGGCCTGAAGGTAAACCTCGGTCTTGCCGCTTCCTGTAATTCCATGAAGCAGAAATACATCGTTTTCTTTGCTAACGATAGAACTGCTAATCTCTTTTAAGGCCTTGCTCTGCTGAAGTGTCAGTTTGAAATCTTTCGTAGGCAATATCGAGGAGTAATCATCATCATGCCTCGGCTTAACAGATACTTGCCCCTTTTTAAGGCACGACGGCACCGCTGCATCTATCGCCTCGCCCCAAGAACAGAGGTAACGCTCTGAAACCTCTTTTGCCAGCTGAAGCAGTTCTGTGCTTAAAATAGGTTCAGCATCTATAATACTCGTTATAGGCTTGACCTCTTTAAGGTTAGTCGTATCCTTAACCTCTATTACATAGCCTATAAGACTACGCGAGCCAAAACTCACCCAGACTCTCTTGCCAGGGGCGATATCCTTTTCTAAGCTGGCAGGTACAAGATAATCGAACGGCCCCTCCACAGGAAGGTTCAATAGCACCTTAGCGTATAT
>CAZDLP010000035.1:0-1327 GCA_964506565.1 uncultured Planctomycetia bacterium | reverse complement strand
GTAAGAAGGGTGCCTGCCTTTCCTACAAATGGCCTTGCCTGTATATCCTCTTGTAATCCGGGTGCCTCGCCGATAAACATAAGCTTAGCGCTTGGGCTGCCTTCTCCAAATACAGGGTTTCTCCTTGACTTAGAAAGCGCGCACTCAGTACAACTAATAACTGCTTCTTTTAACTCCTCAAGCGTCTCGGGCTTATTCTGGCTTAAGCAAGACTCTTCTAGAGAAGAGACTTTAACAGGGCGTTTCAAGGTTGCCTTCAATACCACCTCATTGAGTCCTGCTTCTTTCTCGAGTTCTATAAAACTCTTTATATCCTTTACTATCTTGTTCAAAGAATCATTATTCATCTTATCATCTCTAAGGCTAATTCGGCTATATTTTTCGCGGAATCAGGCCTGGCTAACTTAACGATCTCTTTCTTTAGCTTATCTGTATTATCAGCAAAATAATAGAGTTTGCTGACCGTATCATTAATATCGCAGTAATCTTTCAGCCAAAACCCTATATGGTGATCCAATAGAAATTGCGCGTTACCGGATTCCTGTCCCGGTATAGGCTTGATACATATTATGGGTAACTCCCTTGCCAGGCTTTCTGAGACAGTAACGCCGCCTGCCTTGCTTATCATGATATCGCTTGCCGCCATCAGCATATCTACACTATGGCTAAATCCTATTATCCGTGTATCCTTGGCAAAATTATCTGACATAGTCTCAAGTTCTTTAACAAGCGCTTTATTATGTCCGCAGACCACAATAATCTGACAATCAAAATCAAGTCTTTGCAGGTCCAATACAACCTCTTTTATAGGGCCTACACCTAACCCCCCACCCATTACAAGTAATGTAAATTTTTCTTTTGAGAGCTTTAGCTCCTTGCGTACCGTTTCCTTTGAAACAGGTATGCTAAATTTCTTGCGAACAGGCACGCCTAGTACCGCTATTTTCTTAAAATCCACACCTCTATTAACAAACTCATGTATTAATGACTCCGAAGCTACTACATATTTATCTACATTCTTTCCTATCCAATAGAGATGGGCCTTAAAATCTGTAACTATGTTTATCAGCGGCGCGGGCAGTACGGACTTTTCCTTGTACCTCGATATAACCTCAGTCGCAAAAAAATGAGTTGAGATAATTATATCGAACTGCTCTTTAAGCAGAAAATTTATGAGCTTCTTTGAGTTGATAGTATTAACAAGAATTCGAAAAGGCCTTGCTACAAAGAAGAAAAACCTGTTATTCAACAGATGATAAAAAAACCCCCATAACCATGGCATATATTTTATCAGGATAATATATATCCGCCTGTAGGAAAATTTGAA
>CAZDLP010000034.1:3935-9918 GCA_964506565.1 uncultured Planctomycetia bacterium | reverse complement strand
ATAAAGATAGAAATAGAATATGACGGAACCAATTACAACGGCTGGCAGATTCAACAGAGAAGACCCGATAGCATTAGAACAGAGAAGACGATACAAGGCGTAATAGAAAGAGTTTTAAGCGGTATCTTGCAGGAAGAGATCAAGATAAGCGGTTCAGGCAGAACCGATAGTGGTGTCCATGCCGTCGGACAGATAGCGAATTTTAAAACAAAGTCTAAAATGCCCATGGCTGTTATGCAAAGGGCGCTTAATTCACTTCTGCCAAAAGATATAGTCATAGTAGATATTGAAGAAGCAGGTTTAAATTTTCATGCCCGGTTTGATGCCCTCTCAAAGATCTATCGTTATCAGATACTAAATCGCGCTTATTCTACAGCATTTGACAGGTTGTACCAACTTCACGTTCCTTATAAGCTTGACGCTAAGCTTATGGCTCGCGAGGCCCGTGTCTTAATCGGCAGGAAAGATTTTAAATCGTTTCAGGCAGCAGACAAAAAAGAACGTAATTCCATAAGAAACATAAAGCGGCTCTCTGTGCGAAAAGACGGCACGCTAATAAATATCGATATAGAAGCCAATGGTTTTTTATATAATATGGTACGAAATATTGTTGGTACTTTAATTGAGGCAGGAAGAGGGAAATTTGCTCCCGGAAGCATGCGCAAGATTCTATTGGCAAGGGACAGGACAAAGGCAGGTCCGACAGCCCCGGCTAAAGGCCTTTCTCTTATGCGCGTAAAGTACAGAGGAAAATAGAAGATAGCCATATAAGGTAAAAAATTCCACCTATGAGATAAAGCATGCTAAGCAGCCTGGTAAGTGAGTAATATTTTATTATGACTCAATATGACACTTTTGATCCTTTTAAAAAAGCACTTGACAACCTACTTGTATTTGTGCTAAAATCCACGTTCTTTAAGGAGAAGTATAATTATGAAGACATATATGGCAAAAAATAATGAAATAGACCAGAAGTGGTTTATGGTGGATGCCACAAACAAGGTTCTTGGAAGACTCGCAACCCGTATAGCTATTCTTCTGCGCGGAAAACATAAGCCAGAGTACACCCCGCATGTTGATTGCGGTGATGGAGTTATTGTTATAAACGCTAGTAAGATAAGAGTTACCGGCAAGAAGATGGAGGATAAGGAGTATGTTACATATTCAGGATATCCTGGTGGCCGCCGTGTACGAAAGATGGATACTATGATGGAGCGCCAGCCTGATAAGGTAATACGCCAGGCAGTTAAGAGAATGATACCTGATACGCCTTTAGGAAGACAGATGTTAAAGAAATTAAAAGTATATGCAAGTGCCGAACATTCACACAAGGCACAGCAGCCACATGAATTAAAAAATATAATCAAAGGGGAATAAATTAGATGGTAGATGAGGCTATATATAAAGCAACAGGTCGCCGCAAAGAGGCAGCGGCTCGTGTAATATTAAAACCGGGTAGTGGCGCTGTTACGGTTAATAAGAGGTCTTTGGAAGATTATTTCCCAAGAGAGACACTCCGCATGATTATACAGCAACCGTTTGAGGTCTGCGAAATTGTCGGAAAATATGACGCAGTCGTACTTGTAAGAGGCGGTGGCACATCTGCGCAGGCAGGAGCGGTTCGACATGGAATCTCAAGAGCTCTTGTTGAATTTGATGAAAACCTTAAGCCTAAGCTTAAAAAGGCAGGTTTTATGATGAGAGACCCTCGTATGAAAGAGCGTAAGAAGTATGGCCAAAAGGGTGCCAGGAGGAGGTTCCAGTTCTCTAAGCGTTAATATATTGAATTTGGCCCTTTCCCTGGTTTTAAGGGTCAAATGGGCAATGTAAGCCTATACTTTGTTGATCCCGTCCTCCCAGATAGAAGGAAGTAGGCGGGGATTATTTTATCGATTGACAAGATAGGCTTTTTTGTTTTATAATCATAGACTATATACTATAAATAAGTATAGGTGCAGTTAAAGATATTCTAGGAGCCTGATATGGTAAATATAGCGGTCTGCGGAGCAACAGGTTATACAGGTTACGAGATAATAAAGATATTATTGAGGCACCCAAAGGCGGATATCAGGGTATTGACAGCAAAGCTTGATAAGCCTATAAAGATATCAGATGAATTTCCTGATCTTAAGGGCAAGATTGACCTTATCTGCGAAGAGCTTACAATAAGCAGTATCCTGAAGAAGAAGGTAGATGTTATCTTTTTAGCGCTTCCACATAGAGTATCCATGGAGTATGCAACTAAGTTTATTGATAAAGGCAAGATAGTTATTGATCTGAGCGCGGATTTTAGATTAAAAGACGTTAAGGTCTATGAAAAATATTACGGACAGAAGCATATATATAAAGATTACATTAAGAGTAGTGTTTACGGGCTTCCGGAATTATATAAGGATAGCATAAAAAGGACAAGGTTTGTAGCGAATCCGGGATGTTACCCAACAGGCTCTATACTTGCCTTGGCACCATTGCTTGCGAATAATAAGGCTGCTGGGGATACTATTATAATTGACGCAAAGAGCGGGGCAACCGGCGCCGGAAGGAAAGCGGCACTTGGACTTATTTTTGGGGAGGTTGCTGAGAATTTAAAGGCTTATAAAGTGGGCGTTCATCAGCATGTACCAGAAATAGAACAGGAGCTTAGCAAGATAGCGGGAAAGAAAGTAGATATGCTCTTTACGCCGCACCTGGTGCCTATCAGAAGGGGCATTTTAACAACAGCATATGTAGCGTTAAAAAAGAAATCCGATCTTTCATCGTTAATCAGGCTCTATAAGTCGTTTTATAAAACAGCGCCTTTTGTAAAGATATACGATGAAGGCCTTCTCCCACAGGTACATGATGTGGCAAATACAAATTACTGCTGTATAGGCATTGCGCTCTCTCCCGATAAGAAGAGGGCTATTATAGTTAGCGCGATAGATAATTTATTAAAAGGGGCAAGCGGACAGGCTGTACAGAATATGAATATCGCCTGTGGCTTCCCTGAAACAATGGGTCTAGAGTAGATGAAGAAGATTAGAGGTGGCATTACAGCGCCAAGAGGTTTTTTTCAGGCAGGTATCCATTCCGGGATAAAAAGTAAAAATTTGGATCTCGCGCTTATATTATCCGAGGTTCCCGCAGTGGCGTGCGGTCTTTTTACATCAAACAGTTTTAAGGCAGCCCCGGTAGTGTTGAGCAGAAAATACCTTAATATGAAGGCCCACAAGGCGGTTATTATAAATTCGGGAAACGCGAACTGCCTAACCGGTAAAGCCGGTATTGCTGATTCTGTTAAAATCTCAGATGAACTTAGTTCTTTGATAGGATGCAAAAAAGAAGAGGTCCTGGTCTGTTCAACAGGGATCATTGGCAAGAAGCTTCCTATGGGTAAGATAGAAAGAGCCCTGCCTTTGCTCATCTCTTCATTGCACAGAGCAGATTCTAAAAAGGCAGCTAATGCCATAATGACAACAGATACATATCCGAAAGAGATATCTTACAGCGTAAAGATAGGTGGTCGGAGTATAAATTTAGCCGGTATTGCCAAGGGTTCGGGCATGATAGAGCCGAATATGGCAACGATGCTAGCGGTGGTTACAACAGATATAGGAATAAAAAAGGGACTGCTCAAGAAGGCGCTTAAAGAAGCGGTTGGTGAATCGTTTAACTCGATAACCATAGATGGGGACATGAGCACCAATGATATGATTATTTCCATGGCAAACGGATTATCAGGGGTAATGATATCCGGCCCTGGCAAGGCCTACACACAGTTCGTAGAAGCGCTTAAGGTGCTATGTCTCGATTTAGCAAAGATGATCGTCAGAGATGGTGAAGGCGCTACAAAGTTTATAGAGATAGATGTAATGGGCGCTAAAGATGTTTTCCTGGCGAGGGAGGTCGGTTTAAAGATCGCGAATTCCCTTCTTTTTAAGACCATGTGTTATGGCAGTGATCCGAACTTTGGAAGGGTAGCTGCCGCATGTGGCGCGGTAAGCAAGCCTATAAAACCTGAAAGAGTAGATATATATCTTGATGGAAGAATAGTCGTGGATAAGGGTGTTGCTCTTACGCAAAAGCTGCCAAGAACTATTTTTAAGGGCAAAGAGTTGATGGTCGCTGTTGACCTGAATTCAGGTAAAGAGCGCGTAAAGATATATACATCTGATCTCAGCCCCGAATATATAAAGATCAACGCTGCCTATAGCTAAAAATTTATTAGCTCCGGTGTTTGATGCTAGGTTATTGGTTATTGCAAAATACTTAAAAACTCTACACTGAGAAGCGAGAACCGAATATAATGAGAGAACAGATACTTAAGGATTCAGCAAAATATATAGAGCAGTTTAAGGGAAAGATTTTTGTTATAAAGTATGGCGGTAGTATGCTCGATGATAAGCTGCTCTCTGACTCTGTTCTTGATGATATTGTCTCTTTTTATAATAATGGCATAAAGATAGTCTTTGTTCATGGAGGCGGCGCTGCGATAAGCGCCTTGATGCAGACCAGAGGCAAGGAGCCGAGATTCGTAGATGGCCTAAGAATTACAGATAGAGAGACAGCGGAAATTGTAGATGACGCGCTTACATCCGTTAACAAGAATTTTGTTGAGCGTATAAATTTCAGAGGTGTCCCGGCAGAGTCTATAGTAAGCAGCAAGAGCCTTACGATCAAGGCAAGAAAAAAGCAGGATGCTATTTCAGAGAATTTTTTAGGTGATGTAGACTCAATAGTTACCGGATATATAGATCAAGCTTTATTTAATAAGGCTATCCCTGTTGTATCACCCGTAGGATACGGCATCGACAAGAAGCCTTACAATATAAACGCGGATGTTGCCGCTGCGGAGATCGCGCCGGCTATTTCCGCGGAAAAATTGATATTATTGACAAATGTAAAAGGTGTCATGAAAGATAAGGATGATGAAGGCAGCCTTATATCTCATATAAATGAGGAAGACACGTTTGATCTGATTAAAAACCATGTCATAGAAGGTGGCATGATACCAAAGGTAAGAGCAGGCATACAGGCCCTGGATAAGGGTGTAAAAAAGGTTCATATTATAAGCGGAAAGATATTGCACTCGCTTTTATTAGAGGTTTTTACTAACGAAGGTATCGGAACTGAGATTGTGAGGTAGATTAATTATGGGAGATACGCAAGGAATAATCAATCTTTGTAATACATATGTATTAAATACATATACACGGACCCCGGTAGTTTTTGTAAAAGGCAAGGGTTCGTATCTATGGGACGAAGAAGGGAAAAGATACCTGGATTTCTTTCCGGGGTGGGCTGTAAGCGGGCTTGGCCATTGCCACAAGAGAGTCGTAAACGCGGTTAGCAGGCAGCTCAAAGAAATTATCCATGTATCGAATAATTATTATAGTAAACCGCAGTCACAACTCGCGGAAAGGCTATCGAAAAACTCTTTTGGCGGCAGGGTCTTTTTCTGTAACAGTGGTGCGGAGGCAAATGAGGCTGCGATAAAACTCGCACGTGCCTATGGTTCCGAAGAAGGAAGATATAAGATAATCACAATGGATAAATCCTTCCATGGAAGAACCTTGGCTACACTTACAGCAACGGGCCAGGATAAGGTGAAGAAAGGGTTTGCACCCTTACCGGAAGGCTTTGAACACGTGCCGTTTAATGATATTAGCGCGCTTAAGGAAGCTATTGATGATATTACAGTCGCGGTGATGATCGAACCTATTCAGGGTGAAGGCGGTATAAATATTGCTGATAATGATTACATGAAAGAGCTTAGAACCTTATGTAACGCGAAGGATATATTGTTGATATTTGATGAGGTGCAGAGCGGCATGGGCAGGTCCGGTAAACTCTTTGCGTATCAGCATTACGATATTCTACCTGATGCTATGACCTTAGCAAAGAGCTTAGGCGGTGGCTTCCCGATAGGTGCTATGGTGGTAGCTGACAAATTTGTTGACTGTTTAAAGCCTGGGATGCATGCCTCCACTTTTGGTGGAAGTCC
>CAZDLP010000034.1:1746-3835 GCA_964506565.1 uncultured Planctomycetia bacterium | reverse complement strand
TATTCTTGATCTCGCTCAGTTGCTAAAACTAGATCCATCCGTATACTACGGGAAGCTTAAGGGCAAATCTTTAGGGCTCATATTCCAAAAACCATCTAACAGGACAAGGGTCTCCTTTGACGTAGGCATGTACCAGCTCGGTGGACATACTGTCTATCTTGGCCCGGATGATATAAAGCTTGGCGTAAGAGAGGAAACAAAAGATATTGCGCATACATTATCAAGATACCTTGATATTATTGTTGCTAGGACTTTTTTGCATCAGGATGTGCTTGATCTTGCGGAGAACGCTACTGTGCCGGTCATAAATGGCTTAAGTGACCTTTTGCATCCGTGCCAAGGATTGGCGGACTTATTTACTATAAAAGAGAAATTCTCTAAGTTTAAAGGCCTTACTCTGGCGTTTATCGGTGATGGAAACAATGTGTTTCATTCGCTTTTATACGCTGCTTCAAAGTCAGGTATAAACATAAGGCTAGCTTCACCAAAAGGCTACGAACCTGATAAGGATATACTTGAGCAGGCCAAGAAGATAGCGAAAGATTCCGGTTCAACGATAGAGGTTGTTGAAGATAAGTATCAAGCAGCGACCGGTGCTGATGTGCTATATACAGATGTCTGGGTGTCAATGGGCCAGGAGTCAGACAGAAAAAAAAGATTAGAGGATTTTCATGATTTTAGGCTTGATTCAGACCTTCTCGCTAAAGCAAGGCCTGAATCAGTTGTAATGCATTGCCTGCCCGCTCACAGGGGTGAAGAGGTGACAAGCGAGGTAATAGACGGGCCCCATTCAATAGTCTTTGATCAGGCGGAGAATAGATTGCATATTCAAAAAGCGATATTACTTAAATTGCTAAATAAAGATTAAATCGCAACCATCAAGCGTTTAATTTTTAGTACAAAATAGAGGAGTCTTAGATGGGTAAAAAGATTATATTAGCATATTCAGGCGGACTAGATACATCCGTTGCTATAGGATGGCTTAAAGAGAGGGGTTTTGATGTTGTAGCCTGTCTCGTTGATGTTGGCCAAAAGGGGGATTTTGAAAAGGCAAAGAAAAAAGCCAGAAAGATAGGCGCGTCAAATGTATATGTTGTCGATGCCAGAAAAGAGTTTATTAATGATTTTATATTTCCCGCGTTGAAGGCAAACGCTGTATATGAAGGTAAGTATTTTCTGGCTACAGCTCTTTCAAGGCCGCTAATAGCAAAGGTGTTGGCTGAGGTAGCGAATAAGGAGAAGGCCAAATATGTAGGCCACGGTTGTACGGGTAAGGGTAATGATCAGGTCAGGATTGAGGTTTCATTATCCGCTCTTTCAAAGGGGCTAAAGGTTATTGCCCCGGTAAGAGTATGGGATTTCGCGTCAAGGGAAGCGCAGATAAGGTACGCAAAGACTCATAAGATTCCGGTCACAGCAACAAAAAAGAGTCCATATAGTTTTGATGAGAACCTATGGGGCATAAGTATAGAATGTGGTGTTTTAGAAAACCCGGATACAGAACCCCCTGAAGACGCGTATCAGATTACAAATGACCCCAAAAAAGCGCCAAAGAATCCGGTATACGTGACTATCGGTTTTGAAAAAGGAGAGCCACGTAGTTTAAACGGTAAGCGATACTCACCCATGGAGATTATTAACAAGTTAAATGCCATAGGTGCGTTGCATGGTGTTGGCAGAAGTGATATGGTTGAGAATCGGCTCGTTGGCATTAAATCGAGAGAGATATATGAAGCCCCTGCGGCGTCTATACTTCACACTGCGCATAAGGAGCTTGAGGCGCTTGTTCTGGATAGAGAGGTCCTGCATTTCAAGGATATGATATCATTAAAATATTCAGAACTTATATATAACGGACTCTGGTATAGCAGGCTACGAGAATCACTTGATAAATTTATTGAAAATACTCAGAAGGCCGTTACCGGCGATGTAAGGCTTAAGCTATACAAAGGCAGCTCTTGTGTAGTAGGGCGAAGATCACGGTTCTCACTTTACAGTGAGAAGTTAGCAACGTATACCAAAGAGGATAAGTTTGACCATACGGCAGCGGAAGGTTTTATAAAGATCTGGGGCCTTCCTTATGAAAAGC
>CAZDLP010000034.1:0-1646 GCA_964506565.1 uncultured Planctomycetia bacterium | reverse complement strand
TATTTTGGAAATTTCAGAGCTCTATAGATTGCGATAAGGAGTTGGCTGTCTATGATGTTAGGGGGAGTATAGCGCATGTAAAGATGCTTGGTAAGACTAAGATTATACCTGCTAAACCCGCTAAATTGATCGCTAGCAATCTTGCGAAGATACTAAAGGAGATAGAAAATAATTCCTTTAAGATAGATTCATCGGCTGAGGATATTCATAGCGCTATACATATTGCGCTCAAGAAGAGAATAGGAGATGCAGCGGATTATCTTCATACAGCAAGGTCCAGGAATGACCAGGTTGTGCTTGATCTTAGGATGTACGCGAAAGATAAGACCTCTCTTTTAGTGGAGCTTGTAAAGAAGCTTCAGGCCGCGCTGCTTAATATATCAAAGGAACATATAGACGTTATTATACCGGGGCTTACCCATACTCAACATGCTATGCCGATTTTATTGTCGCATCAACTGTTAGCATATATTGAGATGCTAGAGAGGGATAAGAAAAGATTGCTTCAGGCAAGAGAAAGATGTGATGAGATGCCTCTTGGCGCATGCGCCTTGGCAGGCACTTCGTTTGCTATTGATAGAGAATATGTAGCTCAATTGTTAGATTTTAAAAAAATAAGCCAGAATAGTATAGACGCGGTTAGTGACAGAGATTTTGTTTTGGATCTCTTATCTGCGATAGCGATACTCTTTATGCATCTTTCCAGGTTTTGTGAAGATATGATACTTTTCTCAACGCCTGAGTTTAACATAGTAGAGATCGGAGAGGACTATTGCACAGGCTCATCCATAATGCCTCAAAAGAAGAATCCCGATGCCCTGGAACTTATAAGAGGAACAGCCGCGAGGGCATATTCAAATTTGAGCTCAGTAATGGTTATGATGAAAGGCCTGCCCCTTTCTTACAACAGAGATATGCAGCTTGACAAGAAAGAGCTTTTTGATTCTGTTAAGATGGCGGAAGATGTTCTCACAATAACCTCCGGCCTGGTAGGAAGCATAACGATAAGTAAAAATAATATGCTTAAGGCTTTTAAAGACGATGAATCTCTTTTTGCGCTTGATATAGCGGATTATCTTGTTAGAAAGGGGTTGACATTTGCTAAGGCACATACCCTTACAGGTAAGATTATCGTATATTGTCTTGATAAGCATTTAAAGGTTTCCGCGTTATCATTAGATGAGCTAAATAGCTTTGCTAATAAGTTTGATGCGAGTTTTTATAAGGAGCTCGATGCGAAAAGGTCTGTAGCAAAGAAGATCTCTGCTGGAAGTACAAATCCCATCTTTGTAAGAGGGCAGATTAACAAATGGACAAAAAGACTTAAGGATAAATAAGATGCATTATTTTAAATACAATAAAGCTAAACTTTATTGTGAATCAGTATGCGTAGAGAAAATAGCTAAGGATGTGGGTACACCGTTTTATCTATACAGCTATAAGACGCTCATAAGCCATTACATGAAGATAAAAGAGGCGTTTAAAAGTTTAAAACCGGTTATCTGTTTTTCTATGAAATCTAACTCCAATCTTTCTGTATGTCAAGCACTCCTAAAAGCCGGTGCCGGGCTTGATATAGTTTCAGGCGGTGAGCTCTTTAAGGCCCGAAAGCTAGGTGCTGACCCTAAAAAGATCGTATACGCGAG
>CAZDLP010000033.1:0-10467 GCA_964506565.1 uncultured Planctomycetia bacterium | reverse complement strand
ACCCACTGTCCTTCTTAATTTAATAACAGTGTCCCGAACAATTTGGAAACTGTTTCGATCCTTCTATTACTTCCATTTTAGAAACGCCTGTATAAACCTTTCAATATCCCCATCCATGACAGCCTGGGTATTCGAGGTCTCCTCTTTAGTCCTGTGATCCTTGACCATATTATATGGGTGGAATACGTAAGACCGTATCTGGCTACCCCACTCTATCTTCTGTTTAGCGGTATGCTCTTTCTCCATCTTTGCGCGTAGTGCTTCCTGCTGCTTTTGATAAAGTCGGGCTCGCAATACCCTCATAGCCGTGGCCCTGTTCTTAATCTGTGAGCGCTCATTCTGGCATTGAACTACCACACCTGTAGGTATATGCGTAATCCTTACCGCTGAATCTGTCGTATTGACGCTTTGGCCTCCGGGTCCACTTGAGCGATAGACATCTACCCTTATATCCACATCCTTAATCTCTATATCTACGTCATCCGCTACCTCGGGCATAATGTCTACTGACGCGAATGAAGTATGGCGTCGTTTATTTGAATCAAATGGTGAGATTCTCACAAGCCGGTGGACCCCCCGCTCGCCTTTTAAATAGCCATATGCCCAATCACCTTTTATGATAATAGTAACATTCTTTACCCCTGCCTCTTCCCCGGGTAAAAGGTCAACGGGCTCTATAATATAATTCATTCTCACTGACCAACGATTGTACATCCTCAAGAGCATGCTTACCCAATCACATGATTCTGTACCACCCGCGCCCGCGTTTATGCTAAGTATGGCGTTGTTTATATCCCGCTTACCATTTAAAAGGCTCTTAAACTCCAGTGCATCCACTTTTTCAATAAGGCCTGAAAGCTCCTGCTCTGTCTCTTTAATGGCGTCATGTTCATCGTTATCTAATATAGAAACAAACTCTTGAATATCCTGATACTCCCTATAACAGACTTGAAACGGCTCGCTTGTAGCCTTAAGGACCTTTAAACGGGAGATAACCTTATTTGCTTTCTGAGTATCATTCCAGAAATCAGGCGCTGACATAGTAGTCTCTATATGAGATATCTCATCGAGTTTCTTCTCAACGTCAAAGATACCCCCTTAGGTGACCAAGCTTACCCTTTATAGCATTCAGTTTAGATTGTATATCTTCTAGCATAATATTATAGAGGATACCACATATAGTCCTCTTTTGACAAGCGAAATGACTAGATATAAAAAACGGCATCCTATCTTAAATTTACGAATAATACCTGCCTGCCCTGCCTGCCGGTAGGCAGGCAATACTCAAAAGATGCAACATTGCGCTTGTATATCAAGAACGAAAGTGGTCATAAATCGCTTTTGCCTCTTTTCCATCAACAAAATTGACTTTCTTAAGCTCTGCGATACCTGCTGTCTTTATATTGTCAAGAGAGCCAAAATATTTTATAAGCTCTGCTTTTCTTATCGGGCCTATCCCCTTGATCTCATCAAGCGCGGATGCGCTTAAACCTCTTCTTCTGAGGATCCTGTGGTAGCTTATCGCAAACCTATGCGCCTCATCGCGCACCCTCTCACAAAAAAGAAGTGCCTGCGTAAATTTGCCGAACAATATAGGGTCTTTTCTCTCATGTACATATATCTTATCGGGATTCTTAGCTATCCCGATTACAGGGATATTTACAATCCTTAAGGAGCGCAATTCAGCTTTAGAAGCGGCAAGATGCCCTTTACCGCCATCTATTATAATCAAATCAGGGAGCGCGCTTCTCTCCGATAAAAGCCGTTTATATCTCCTTGATACGATTTCACGCATCATGCTGTAGTCATCAATAACATGGACTGTCTTTATCTTAAAATGCATATATCTGCTCTTGCGTGGTTTGCCGTCGGTAAAACAGACCATAGATCCTACGGCCTCCTTGCCGCTTATATTAGAAACATCAAATGCCTCTATTGTGCGTAAAGGATTGACAAGCTTTAATAACGACCTCAGATCTTCTACCTGCAATGGTATAGTTGCCGGCATCCTAGACATAGAATCAGTGCAAACCTTGCCGGAATGCGCGCATGGTAAATCCACAGAGTTGTCCGCACCCGATACTACAGAGAGCGCTTGCATCCTGTTTCTTATTCTTGCGGCTGACTCGTAATCTTTATCTTCCGCGGCTTTATGCATCTGAGACCTTAAGAGCTCGATAAGTTCTTTCTGCCTTCCCTCTAAAAAAAACCTTAGCTCTCCTACAATCGCGTTGTACTCTTTACTCCTATTATTATGCATACACGGTCCGATACACTGGCCTATATGAAAATCTAGGCACCCGCGCTTATTAGTCTGAGCAGGCATCTTCTGGCATGTTCTTAAAGGAAAAACCCTTCTCATAAACTTAAACGCCTCCCGCAAAAGTTTCGCATTGGTAAAGGGGCCAAAATATAAAGCATGATCCGGCTTTACCTTTCTCGTGATAAGCAGACGCGGATAATCCTCGTTTATAGTGAGCTTAAGCCTGGGGTATGACTTATCATCTTTAAGAAGTACGTTATATCGCGGGCTATATCTTTTTATAAGAGCAGCCTCAAGCAAAAGAGCCGTAGATTCATCTGAGGTAAGTATATAGTCGATATCCACGACATTACTAAGCAGCATAACGTGTTTTGATGAGCCGCCTTTCGCGAAATGGCCTCTTAATCTTTTTTTGACAGAGGCTGCCTTACCTATATATATAATCTTGTAATCCTTGTCCTTAAATAGGTAAACACCCGGAAGGTCCGGGAGTTCTGCTATCTTCTCTTTAATACCCATCGAATAAACTCCTTTAACTCCTTAATGCGCAAAACGTAACAAGCTATCAGATAAAATATAATAGCTCCGCATATTGAAAAGAGTAGACTGAATATAGAATGCAATATTGTACCGGAGGAAAATATAAAACGAAGGTAATTATTAAGCCAAAAAACAAAACCACCCATCATAATAGAAGCTACTAATATCTTGGCCAGAGAGATCAAAAGGCCTTTCTCATATAAAGAACCTACTTTCCTTCTTAACACAATAAAGAGTAGGGCCGCGTTTAAAATACCTGATATTGAATTAGCTAAAGCAAGTCCTCCGACTTTTAGTTTGAACATAAGTAATGCGCTCAATGAAATATTTAGAATAAGCGAGATGGCAGCTATTTTAACAGGCGTCTTTGTGTCCTGCATAGCATAAAAACTATTTACCAATATCTTTATCGCTCCATAAGCCAAAAGTCCGAACGCGTAGAAGAATAGCGCGTTTGAGGTTATCATTGTAGAATAACTGCCAAACGCGCCTCTCTCAAGAAGAGTCTTTGTTATGGGTACTGACAATACAATAAGCCCGGCACTTGCAGGCAAAAGGATAAAAAGTACACTCCTTAACAAGAAGTTTATAGTAGTACGAAATTCTTCCATCTCGTTTTTTGCCACATGGCCTGATAGCGTAGGTAGCGCTGCCTGGGCAAGCGCTATAGCGAATATAGCAAGCGGAAACTGGAGTATCCTGTTTGAAAAATAGAGGGCAGCTACAGCGCCCTCACCCACAACCCTTGCTATAGATGCCAGCACAGTACTTACAAAAACGTTTATCTGATAAACACCACTGCCGAATATCCGCGGAACAAGAAGGGATAAAATCTTTTTTATCTTCGGGTGCATGAAGCTTTTCTGATTAAATGTAATCCCACTTTTTATAAGAACCGGTACCTGGACAGCTATCTGCAAGAAACCACCGAATAGAACTCCTATACCTAAGCCCACTACATCCTGCCTCCACATAAACATACACAATATAAGAGATACATTTAATAAACCCATGCTAAACGCGGGAGCGGTAAAGTGCTTGATAGAATTTAATACACCCATGCTATAAGCGGAGAGCCCTATGAAAATAAGATATGGGAAAATGGTCCTTGTAAGGGCAATTGTAATGTTAAGCTTTTGTGCGTCCTGTAAAAAACCTGGCGCTATGGCTATAACAATCGGCTTTGCAAAGATAACACCCGCAAGTGTCAAGAGAGTCAGAATGATTAGCAAGAGATTAAGCAGGATATTAGCAAGTTTCCAAAACTCATCCTTGCCCTTATGTGTAAGCTCTTCTACAAGAACCGGCACAACAGCGGCATTGGTAGCGCCCTCACCTATAAGATCTCGAAAAAGATTAGGTATCCTAAAGGCCACTACAAAGGCCTGCGCGAATATGCCTGTGCCAAAAAAAGCCGCGAATATTATATCCCTGATAAAACCGAGAATGCGACTTAGGAGTGTTGCGACACCGATTATACCTGCTGATCTTGCTATAGATTTATTAGTTGACATCTTTAACTCTGGTATGTTATACTTACTCTTCTAAATTAAAGAACTATGTGGAGGAAATTATGGCAAATTTGAAATCTGCAAAAAAATCCATTAAACAGGATAAAAAAAAGCGACTGCATAATGCCGCAATTGCTTCGGAATTGAAAACGATTGTTAAGAAGCTAAATGCTCTTATTAGCTCCGATAAAGCTGATGAAGCTGTTAAGATGCTGTCCACACTTACGTCAAAACTGGACAAGGCCACAAAAAAGGGCCTTATAAAGCGTCATAACGCGGACCGAAGAAAATCCCGCCTAGCAACAAAAGTCGCTAAGCTTAAAAAATAATATCAGCTTGAAAGCTTTACAACAAGCATCTCAAGCAAATAATCACCCTTAATACTGCTTCTCTTTATCAGGAGATCTGTCTCAAGTAATGCCTGAAGATCGCTCTTCAATCTATCCAATGTAACCCCGCTTGCCTGTGATACCAATCTGCCTAATACATAAGTACCTGTTTTAAGGGAAAGAGCCATATCAGCCCTGGATACCTTTTTTAGTAATAACCTCTTTACAGCCATAATCCTTGTTATATGCCATGTAAGGAGTCCGAGTATCTGGACAGGGCTGGAACCTGACTGAAAAAGCCCCTTCAATATAATTAAGGATTTTCTTAAGTCTTTTTCATTGATAGAATCAAGTAGGCCAAAGGTTGAACCCTCCAAGGGGATATCGGCAAACTGCAGTATGTCATCGTCAGTTACCTTCTCTCTCTCGGCTATAAATAACAAGAGCTGGGAAATCATAGAGCTTATCCTGCCAAAATCCTGCTGTGCGCTATCAAATACAAGCTCCGCGGATCTTCTGCTTATCTGCTTATTTTCCTGCTTAAACTTATTTATTATCCATGATACAACCTTATCCGCCTGAAGCTTTGAGAAAACAAGCTTCTCTATCCTGGATGATATTTTCCTTAAAAACTTTTCTGTCTTTGCGCAGGATTTTGAACTGATCAAAACAAGAGTAGCGTTAGCTGAAACCGCACTGTTTATATACTCAACCAGGACAGCCCTGTCTTCTTCACGCAGCGCGTCTAGGTCCTTTAAAACAACTAGTTTCTTGCTACCGGTTAATGAAAATGTCTCAAGTGAACGGATAATCTCCTCTGCTGTCGTATCTTTGGCATAATAGAGATTATAATTAAAAGTATCGGCGTTATCGCCTATAATATCGGATTTAAGTTTATTAAGGTAAGCTATTTTTCTGAATTCATCTTCGCCGGTCAGAAGATATATCTTGCTGCCGGTTTTAGGAGAGGCCTTTATAGCTTGCTGCATGTCTACCAAACCTCTATGGTCCTTTCGACCACCCTTCTTGACAGGTCGTTCAATGCCGCTGTTATAGCTGAGTCTTCGCTCTTCTGTTGCGCACCTGTAGTAAAATAATAGTCACTTCCGGCAAAATTTTTCTCTGTCCACATAACCTTATTAGTTGCTGTATCCGTAGCATCCATATCCACAAATATTGCCATTCTGTACTGATCTATATTGTCATCATAGCCGTATTTTGTCGGTTCTCTCTTAAAATCAACAAGTGCTCCTGTTATCACTATATCCGCATCTTTCCTATTTGACACCCTGAGGTGGCCATCAAAAATAAACCTGTCTATTATCGCCTGGGTCACATCTACCTCCAGCAAAGGGCGATACGTCTTATACCTGTTCATGTCAGATATCTCGTCTGTAATAGGTATCTTGTTGGCAAAGTTTTCAATGTAAATATTCTTGAAATTGGCAGGAAGAAGTGAGCCTGTTGTATAGCCGCAGCCGGCAAATATAGTAAGGCAGACAAATAGCAGGAAACAGGTTACGACGGGTAAAAAACAATTAGGTATTTTAATTTTTTGCATCAAGCTAACTCCGCTCATTCTGCCAAGGCAACAGTTTTACTTCTTGGCCTTATGCGTTTATTAACTGCCTCAAGCCGCTTGGTAGCAGCCTCTACTGCGGAAGAGCTTGGAAACTCATCCAGGATCTTGTTGTAATATATTGATGCTGCTTTATACTTTCCTATGCGTTCATAAAACCTGGCAGTCTTTAAGTAATAATCTGCTCTTTTTTCGATAATCTCTTTTCTCTCTTCCCGCGCTTTCTTAACCAGCTCACTATCGGGGTTCTGTTTCGCGAATTCTTCGAACTCATCCATAGCCTGTTCTGCCAAAGACTGGTCATAATCACTACCGCCTGATGCTATAGAGGCACACATAGCAACCTGAAACTTAGCGTCCGTAGCCATATCGCTGTCAGGATAATCATCGAGTATTTTCTGGAAAGCATCCCGCGCATCCTGATAAAAGGCTATCTTTTTATAGAGCTCTCCGATGCGATATTGCGATATAGGCGCGTATTCACTATAAGGGGCGTTTGAGACAACCTTCTTATAGATTTCTATAATCTGCTCAGGCACCGCCTTGAAGCTTATGCCGACAAATTTGGTATTTTCACCTTCGTAGAGCCTGCCCGCAATATCAAACTGTCTCTTTATAATCTCATCTGTTCTCTGGGTAAATGGGTAATCATCGATTACCTTCTGGTAGCTCTCGTAAGCCTGCTGAGGGTTATGAAGTTCTTCGTAACAGCGCCCTATGAAATATTGCGCCTCGGACGCCGCTTCTGAACGCTTATAAAACTTGATAATCTTGTTAAATTCCTTGAGCGACTTCTTATATTCTTCCGCATAGAAGAAATCCATTGAATAAAGAAGCTGCTCTTTCGGGGTATCCTTTGGTGCGTATTTCGGGTTTACCCACTTTTTTGTCTGCGGAGTCCAGATCCAATAGCAATAGCCTGCAGTCGCATTATATAGTAATAGAAAAGTGATTATAATAAATATAAGTTTTGATTTATTTTTCATGATATTACCCCTTGAAAGAGTAAAGTTAATATAACATTACAGGCCATATTTGTCAATTAAAATAGGAGTTACGCGCCGCGGAGTTGGATATTAAGCTTTAAGTTATTGATTAACTTGATCTTATGCCTTAAAAGACAAAAAAATAGAGCGTCATCTATTTTTCCATTTCTGGTAAACATAACCGGAAAATAAGATAAGCTCTTGTTATTTACGAGGTAACTACCTTTGGCGCTGGTGATTTCGCTATAAAAGAAGAAAGGTGCTTGCTATCTTCTTCTGTCATATCCATAAACTGCAGGCCAACACTATATTGATTGCTACGAGAAACTTTTCGTATCCATGCCACTTTCGAAATCGCTTTTATAGGCCGCGAAAAAGATGGTACAGATACCTCTAAGAGTAATCTTGTAAATATCGAGAGAAAATCGTTAGAAAGAAAACGTACCCCACTCTCGCTAATATCTTTTGTAAGAGAGCCCGCGTATGTTTCTATCGGGCGCTGTATATCTTTAAATTGAAGTGGAAGGCGCGCATCTATTCTTGCGCACTTTCGTCTTTCCTTTACATAAGGCTGCATACTTAGATTCCCCCTATTTTGATAGACTGTCTAAGTTGATTTATTATAGCACTGTTTAAGCAACAGTGTCAAGTGAAATATAAAAGATTTTAAAAAGTAATTTAAAATACTTATAGCCAAAAACTACATCATATTGCGGTCTAAAAGTAGCTTGACCACCACATAAACGAAAACATAATATAATATAATCATATACGGCCTTACATCGAAAA
This sequence comes from uncultured Planctomycetia bacterium, assembly GCA_964506565.1. Lineage (GTDB taxonomy): Bacteria > Omnitrophota > Gorgyraeia > JABMRG01 > JABMRG01 > JAUVHV01. The sequence continues at coordinate 2,470 of CAZDLP010000033.1, read as the reverse complement.
CATAAAAATACGCGAAAGGTGTCTCTGATAAAAGAGCCAGGACCTTTATAGAAACTCCCAGTAGGCTGTGCAGAAAGTGCGCGATAATAAATGATATTGGCTGCAAAAGAATCGGCACGCATACAAGTATTATACTCAGGAAAAGAATAACCCCCAATAATGGAATAATAAAAATATTAGCTATTATGCTGATAGGTGAGATAATGCCGAAGTAAATAGCTGTGATCGGCCAGACGCCGATAAAGACAGCTAATGACGCGAATAAAATACTTTTTATGTATTGTAAGATTCTCGATAAATAGCTCCTAGCAGCTAGGCTTGTATCGCTATTTGGCTTGCGCGTAAATAGTCTTTCGAATTTTGGCGTAAGATATACAAGCGAGAACACGCAAGCGAATGATAGAATAAACCCCGGGCTAAATATCTGCATTGGATTTATTATAAGTATTATTAGCCCTGCCAGAGAGAGCGCTGTATATATATCAAAATCTCTTTCCAGAATATATGAAAGAAGATATATGGTTATCATTATAGACGCCCTTAATATAGGCGTTCTCTCCTGCGCGATAACAGCATATATTGATACAAAAATAATAACAATAACAGATGATATCTTTCGCGATAAACGGCATGCCTTAAGCATAAAAAATATTATCGTTGAAATTATCGCGACATGCAGGCCGCTTACTGAAAGCACGTGCACTGAACCTGTTTTCACAAAAAGTTCTCTTAAATATTTCGGTATAGAATGACGGCTCGCGAGAAGCATAGCGCTGATTAACGTATTATCGGGATACGGTAAATAAAGTTTAAGCCGCTTCTCTATAATACGCCTTATATTGTATATGGGCTTTCTAATCGAGAATCCGGCGCTTTTTTTGAGTACCACAACATTCTCATCATCTTCTATGTCGATAATAGTATAAATGCCTTTCGCTTTAAGGTATTTCACGTAATCAAAACTGCTTTTATTTGCAAACTTAACCGGACTCTTCAGCGCCACGAAGGCAACAATATCATCTCCGTAATTATAATCTAGCTCATTATTATCTATCTGCGCTTCTGAAAGGCCTTTTAATCTTAGCCATACGTCGCCCTGTTTATAAGCCATAGCTTGAAAAGTAAAATTACACCTTCTATTGCCCCATCTCTGCCATCTATATATAGGTTCTGACTTTACCCTACCTCGAATATAATATCGTGCGCCTGGCGGCTTTAGAAGATAGGATATGTGCTCCTTGGGCAAGGTGTTAAAATTAATATAAGTTGCCATGCCAAGAACCAATATAAGCAGGCCTGATACAACAAAAAAGAGGCTCTTACCTTTAGCGATAGTCAGGCAAGCAAATATAAAAAGAATAATAATCAGAACCGCGATTATACTGAATGGAATATTTAAGCTCTGTGCGGATACTACGCCAAGGCCAAATAATAAAAAAGCTGCCAATAAAGGCCTCTTTTCCAATAAAGCTTTATTTTGAAACATCGACCTCCACCCTGTGCTTTATGGCTTCATATTTTTTTGTGCCTATGCCCTTGATATTAAGAAGCTGTTCCTTTGAGGTAAAACCATTATTACTGTTCCTATAATCTATAATACTCTCCGCTGTTTTCGGACCTATACCGGGTAGCTTTGTAAGAGTATATCTGCTGGCGCTATTAATGTTTACTTGTTTTCCTGCCCAGATAGCCTGCTGCGCGTGCGTAGATATTAGGGATTCCTTAAGGGGTAGAAATCTTTTATTCTGTCGTAGCTTATTGTAAAAGGATAGCGCAATAAATATAGATGCAACCAGTACAAACAAAAGGGTAACTATTTTTTCGTATTTTTGCATAACCTATCTATCGGCACTATCTCAAGGCCTCTCTCCCCAAGCTGGGGTATTATCTCCTTAAGAGCGCTTATTGTATTATGTCTGGGCTCACCTATCCTCGTGTTTCGCCCATCATGAAGAAGTATTATTGAGCCGTCACTTGCTCGTTCAATTATTATATCCACTATCGCCTGAACAGGCGGGTTTTTCCAATCCATGGAATGACAAGACATGTCCCACAGAATAAGCTGATAGCCTTTTTCCCTTATTATATCTTCTACAATCTGGTTGTATTCCCCATAGGGTGGGCGAAAGTATTTTGGGATAATACCCAATATAGACTGAAATATCTCCTCAGACCTTTCGATCTGCCATAATACTTGTTCTTTGGTAAGTGTATTTAAATGGGGGTGGTCGTAGGTATGGTTACCTATTAGATGTCCTTGGGTCTGCACACTAAGCGCTATATCTGGTTGACGCTCTACATTCATTGCCGGAAAGAAGAATAGCGCCTTTTTCTTATGCTTTTCAAGGATATCTAGAATCTGGAGAGTATATTCTCCGTTAGGGCCATCATCAAAGGTAAGGCAAGCTTTCTTGACAAGGGGGTTCATAAATAATATTGTAGGATATCTCAATTCCTTAGTCAACAAAAA
>CAZDLP010000032.1:5747-10626 GCA_964506565.1 uncultured Planctomycetia bacterium | reverse complement strand
CACCTTATGCCTTTTTTAATATCAGATATTTATTATCTTGTAAATTATGCTGATACTTCTTATAATATGAGTTATGAGCAAACCGCTAATATCCAAAATTATAATAATACTCATAATTATTGTAATACTATCCATAGCCGCGGCATCCCTGCTCATTTCCTATCTAAATAATACCTTCATCCCAGTGCGATTAAAAGGTTTTGTTGTTGAAAAATTAACAGAATATACCAAACACATAGTAACGATAGATTCCTTAAAATTCAGTCTGAAAAATGGCTTCATGTTAAAAGATATAAAGATATATAAGGATTCAAAAGGAGAAAATACCGCGCTCTTTAAAGCGGATTCCGCGACCTTCCGGGTATTTATTATACCATCTCTTAAGAAACAGCGCGTAATAATACCATCTGTAAATCTATCGGGGGCCTTCCTTGACCTAGAGAGATACCCTGACGGAGACTGGAACATATCCCCTTTTTTTAAGAATGCCGCTTCCAATAAGCACTCACGAATCTCTGTTGTGCTAAAAGAGCTCTCTTTTAATAACAGTAGGCTCCTAATCAGAGACAGTTACCCCAAAAAACCTATAAGCAAAGAATTAACCTCCTTTTCCGGTACTGTCGGGCTCTCTCTTCCGGATAAAATAAGGATAAGATGCAACGGAAGGATTGATGAAAGCAACGTATCTATATCAGGTGTATATGAAATAAGACAGAATAAGCTCTCTACTGAACTTAAAGTGGATAATCTTGAGATAAATAATTACGCAGATACCTATCTTCCTGCTAATGTCGGACTTATACGTACAGGTCTAGCGACATCATCTATAAAGATAAAAATATCATCATTCAAGACCATACAGGCAAACGGCACTATCGTTATCAGCGGCTTAAACGCAAGTATTAATAATACAGACATAAGCGGTAATTGCGAATTATCAGGAAGTGCAACACTAGACATAGAAAACCCGTCTAAGATAAAATATGCTTTAGAGGTTAAAGCTGATAACACAGAAATATCAAATAAGGTTAAGTTACTAAATAACATAAGCAAAATACAGGGTATTATGATCCTTACTGAAAAAACTTGGGTCATAAAAAACCTATCCTGTCTCTGTTACGGTTCTGCACTGAATATAAGCGGTGAGATAGAAACGCCTCATGAGGACTTCACAGTAAAAGCTAACCTGTTATCTGAGGTTTCACTAAAAGATATATCTGAGGATATTAATGTAGCTATAGAAAGCGGCAATGCGAAGATTAACGCAAACCTTATATACAAAAAAGACGGCACCTACAAGATAAACGGCACCTCTGACATAAAAAGACTGCGGCTTCTTCAAAAGAATATACTGCTAAGCGGCGACTTCCTTATAAACGGAGAGTCAACCGGCAGAATTGACGATTGGCAGTCGCTAAATTATAAAGGTATAATCGATTTTAATAACATGGAGGTAAAAAGCGAGGATCTGCTGCCATTTCTATCCGATGCCACAGGTCAGGCATCATTTACCACAAAATCTATCTCCATAGAAAAGCTTACTGGTGTTGCTGCCGAAACAAAGATATCACTTAATGGAGGCCTTGATTACAGCAAAGACTCACCTGAGATGCTTCTACGGCTTAAAACCGGAAAACTTGCGGTTTCAAAACTTATCTCTACACTTCCTGATAATATAAAGGCAAGGTTTAAGAAAATAGATATAGAAGGGCAATGTTATTTAAATGTAAATTTTAAAGGCGCGCTTGGCAAGCCGGAGACCTATTCTTATGCAGGTAGCGCATTATTAAACAACGGACTACTCAATCTTAAATATTGGCCATATACCATATCTGGTATAGATTGCGAAGTAGATTTCAAAGATCAGCAAGTTTCGTGGGAAGACCTTGCCTTTAACATAAAAAACAAGCGCTACACCTCCCATGGAAAGCTTACCAACCTTACACAGCCTCTTGTGTCCGCGAATATAAAATCGGATATATTAAACGTGGCATGCGTCATAGAAACAGATAAAAACAACGCGTTATCCATATCCAAGCTTGAGGGACAATACAGAAATTCTTCTTTCTCTTTCAACGGCATGATAAATAACCTGCAGTCCGCTTACGCGGATATAAAAGGGGATATATACCTTAGTCTGGCAGATACCCAACATATATTTACCTCAAAAAAAGAGATGCTACAAAACTTAAAACCTAAAGGAACGATAAAACTCGCCATCGATATGAAAGGCCCCTTAAAAAAGCCCGCTGAATGGACCTTATTCACGGAAGGCTCGTCAAAAAGCATAAGCTTAGCAGGCCTTACGTTAAGAGACTTTTATATGGATTACCGGATGAAAGATAATTTTATCGACATACCCGTAATCTCCGTATTCGCCTATGGCGGGATCATAAATATAAATTCGCGGGCAAATATTAAAGCTGAGGAACGCCCCTTTATTATAAACATGGATATAAAGGATATAGACCTGCACGAATTAATAAAAGATACGAAAAATAAGGATAAGAAAATAAAAGGCGCTCTTTCCTCAAAGATAGTCATGAACGGTTATCTCAATGAAAAAGATTCCTTAAAAGGTAGCGGCTGGTTGCAGGTATCTGACGGTTATCTTTGGGAATTTCCTGTATTACACGGGATAATGGATATCATACTAATGGTACCTCCTGAAAATATAGTACTAACCGACGCTTTTGGAAATTTTACCATAGCTAACAATAGAGTATATACCGAGGATTTCAAATTATTGTCGAAGGTCGCTTCGCTGCTCTGGGTAGGCTCTATAGGATTTGACTCAACACTTGATTTTAATATCACAGGAAGATTCGCGGAAAACGTAATCAAACAGACAACAGAACCCGGCAGGATTGCAAGCGCGATATTGCATGAGGCAGGTAGCCTTATAATGGAGGTCAGGCTTACCGGCACGCTTAAGGAGCCCATATATCAGATAGTGCCATTCCCGCTAAAGAGGATATTTAAAGAAAAGGTTGTAGATGCACTTAATGATATCTTTGGAAATATCGGAGAATAGCCTCTCTCGCTTTTATCAAGGCAAGACCTCTATGGCTTATACGATCTTTTTTAGCAGGGTCAAACTGAGCAAAGGTCTTACTAAAACCTTCTGGGGCAAAAACAGGATCATAGCCAAACCCGCCAAGGCCCTGCCTCTCCAATGTAATGCTCCCCTCAACCTTTGCTTCTACCATTCTTATAACCTTACTACCCTTTGAAAGGCATATAGCGCAGCGAAAACGTGCCCTTCTCTTTCTTCCTTCAAAACGCTTCATCTGAATAAGCAATTTATTTATATTTTTCTCATCATCCTGTGAGGCTCCCGCATAACGCGCTGAATATATGCCGGGAGCATTACCAAGAGCCGGAACCTCAAGGCCTGAATCATCAGCCATAACCAGCTTATCCACTCTTTTAGATATCTCTATTGCTTTTTTTCTTGCATTTGCCCTAAAGGTGTCTTTATCCTCTTTTACCTTCGGAAGATTCTGAAAGCTATCCAGGCCAAGGATTTTTATCCTGTGGCCTTTAAGCATCCTCTTTAATTCAGCTAGTTTCTTCGCGTTTCCCGTTGCTAGTAAAAGTTCTCTCAAATCTTCAATATCTCCTTCTGCTTCGCTATAAGCTTTTTTATGCCGCCTTCAGCTAATAAAACCATCTTCTTCATCTGCGCACCGGTAAAGGGTTCGCCCTCAGCTGTACCCTGGATCTCAATAAATTCACCCTTTGAGGTCATAACCACATTCATATCAACATCAGCAATAGAATCCTTCTCGTAATCGAGATCAAGGATCATGTCTTTACCTACTATTCCGACACTTACCGCGGCCACGTAATCCTTTACAGGAAGTTTTTCTATAAGGTGTTCCTTTTTCATCTTTTTAAGGCATATAACAAGGGCTACAAACGCGCCTGTTATACTCGCGGTTCTGGTTCCGCCATCGCCCTGAATTACATCGCAGTCAATCCATATGGTCCTCTCTCCTAAAAGATCCATATCTATGACTGATCTTAATGATCGTCCTATGAGCCGCTGTATCTCATGAGTTCTACCGCCAACCTTACCCCTGGAAGACTCTCTTGGGGTTCTTCTTGTGCAGGAACGTGGAAGCATACTATATTCCGCTGTAATCCAGCCTGAACCCTTACCTCTTAAAAATGGCGGTACGCTATTCTCTAAAGACGCGGTACATATAACCTTTGTATTGCCAAATTCGATAAGGCAGCTGCCTTCCGCGTATTTAATAAAACCTGTCTTTATATTTACTTTTCTCATAATGTTCCTTTACGATTTTTAGAAATTAATAGATATAACCATATAGCAACTCTATATAGTCATCTATTTGAATATGCTCTTTCCATTCGCGTCTATAGCTACTGTCACCGGAAAATCTTCAACTAAGAATTCATACACAGCTTCAGGGCCTAAGTCACTATATGTCATTACATTTACCTCTTTTATCCTCTTTGAAAGATATGCCCCGGCTCCGCCGACAGCTACAAGATATAAGGCCTTATATCTTTTGATAGCCTCTATTACCTCGGGGGATCGCCTGCCCTTTCCTATCGTAGCTGCTAATCCCATTTTTAATAATTTAGGCGTAAAACCATCCATGCGCTTTGATGTTGTAGGCCCGCACGCGCCTATCTTGCTATCAGGGCTCGCGGGTGTTGGCCCGCAATAATATATAAGATTATCTCTTAAATCAAAAGGTAACGGTCTATTCTCTTTAAGTGCTTTATCAAATCTCTTATGAGCGGCATCACGGGCTGTGTAAATCTTGCCGCATAAAAGCAGTTCATCGCCTGCTCTAAGCTTTACTCTCACGTCCTTAGTTAATGGTAGATGTATTCTTTTCATAAA
>CAZDLP010000032.1:1912-5647 GCA_964506565.1 uncultured Planctomycetia bacterium | reverse complement strand
CCGGCAGGCCCTATGCCTGTATTGTTGAGTCTTGTCAATATTTTTCTTTCCATGCGCGCGATATGCTTTTTTGGATTATCTTTTCCTATGGGCTTTAGTATAGCCTTCATCGCCAGAAGCGCTGCCTTATCAAGCGTTCCGCCGATACCTATGCCCAAGACTACTGGCGGGCAGGCATCCGCACCGGAGAGCTTAACCGCTTCTACTATATAATCTATAATATCATCTTCTGAATCCGTAGGCCTTAACATCTTTATGGTGCTGGCATTCTCACTGCCAAAACCCTTAGGAAGGACTGTCAGCTTAATCTTATCTCCTTTTACGATCTCATAATGGATAACGCAGGGCGTGTTAGTATTTGTATTTTTTCTTAGGATTGGATCCGATACAACAGACTTCCTTAAAAAACCTTCCGCGTAAGCGAGTTTTATCCCCTCTGTTATGGCCTTGCCTATATCGTCCTTAACATGTACATCCTGACCGATAGTGCAAAACACCTCCGCGATACCTGTATCCTGGCATATAGGTATTCTTTCTGATTTCGCTATCTTCGCGTTATCAATCAGCACCTGAAGGACTCTTTTCGCATAAGGCTTTTTTTCCAAGGTAAGCGCCTTCTTTAATGCGTCAAGTATATCCTTGCGCAAAGAAAAATTTGCCTTTGTCGCTAAGTGCCTTACAGCCTCTTTTATTTTTTTAGCTTCTATCTCTCTCATACTCTCTACTCACCGTAGTCCTGATGCCGCCCCTAGAGCCGAACTCACCGATAATCTTCGCACAGCGCGGTTTACATGATTTAATAAAATCATCCAATATCCTGTTTATTACATGCTCGTGAAAGATGCCGATATTTCTATAAGCCAATAGATAAAGCTTCAACGATTTAAGCTCAACACAATATTTATCCGGGATATAATCTATACATATAGCAGCGTAATCCGGCAGGCCTGTCTTTGGGCATATACATGTAAATTCATCCGTCTTAATAGATACCGTGTAATCTCTATCGGGGTATTTATTCTTCCATCTTTCCATCTTAGGGATATCTAGATCCCTTATATTATTCTGTAAATTGCTATATGATTTTTTCATCTTATTCCCATCATCTTATGCGCCTGTGGAATTACTATAACATTATTAAGCGATTTAAGAGCCTTCTCCTGCAGAATCAAGAGCTCATCCGCGGATATATTAATTTCACAGCAGCCTTTTTTAGTCTCAGGCTGGATAACAAACAATATATCAAAACTCGTATCCTTTACGATCTCTATCGCTTTATCAAAATCCGACGCGTTCATATCGCTTGAGACTACAACCTTGATAAATAATTCTTTATCAAAGGCTACATCTAAAAAACTTCTATGTTCCCGCCAGCATGGTTTATTTCCGCCTACACTCGGCAGTTTTATATCAATGGATATAATATCCAGATATTCCATAATATCAGAAAGGTTATCCGCTAATGTAGCGTTAGTCTCAAGATAAACCTTAAGCCCTCTCTCCTTAACCCTGGGCAAAAGTTTTTTTAAGAATTTGCTATGTAAGAGAGGTTCGCCGCCTGTTATCGTAACTGAATTATGTATATTCGAAACATTAAGGCTATCTATCTTATTCAATACCTCATTTGTCTCATATATGGTTGAACTCTGGCGTGTATCAGTATCGCAGTATCGGCAATTCAGGTTACACCCCTTAAATCTTACAAAGATCTGCCTCCTGCCTATCTGCGGCCCCTCGCCCTGCACCGAGGAAAATATCTCTAAAATATCTGCCTTATCATCCATTATTTTTTTAACGGGTCTTTAATCCCGGCGGCCTTAAAACCTTTTTCACGAATTACACACGAGTCGCACTTACCACATACAACAGACTCACCCTTATAGCAGCTCCATGTATATTCAAAACACACCCCGAGTTTATAACCCATATTTATTATATCTCTTTTATTCTTTCTAAGCAATGGGGAGATTATCTTTGTTCTTTTACCGCTAACACCTCTCTTTGTACCCTTATTTATCGCTGTCTCAAAAGCGGATAAAAAAGAACCTCTGCAATCGGGGTATCCGCTATAATCTATCTGATTAGCGCCGATAAATATAGTATCCGCGCCTATTACCTCAGCGTATGAAGCGGCATAACTTAAAAATATTATATTACGCGAAGGAACATAGGTGTTTGGTACGCCCTTTGTCATCTTTCCTGATTGAGAAAGCTTCATTCCATCATCAAGTAAGGCGCTGCCTTTCCATGGAAATGACATCTTAACCAATTGCCATTTAGAGTTATTAAGCTTGGCAAGGCGTCTTGCGCAAATAAGTTCCTTCCTATGCCTCTGGCCATAATCAAAGCTAACACAAGATAGATTATAGCCCTTTGACAAGGCGTAATACAAAACTACTGCCGAATCAAGCCCCCCTGAAAGCAATATCACAGCTTTCTTTTTGACTGTGGCTGCTTTTCGCTTAAGTTTATTGCCTTGACCTATATTCACGCCCATATTAATTTGCCTCTACTTATCTTTTTGATTTTTATAGTAAACAGCGCAGGAACTCGGTGTCTCCCATACAGACACGCTCTCCAAAACTATCGTGGATTTCAATTTCTTACTGTACCTATTAAATATATACTCCGCTATCAACTCGGATGTTGGGTTATATTTCTTAAAATGCGGCAACTTATTCAACTCTTTGTGATCAAGCTCACTAAGTATCTTATGAAGCATAGCCTTTATCTTTTTAAAATCCAATACCATGCCTGCCTTATCCAACGTATCCGATACAATAGATATTTCTACCTTCCAGTTGTGCCCATGCAGGCTCTCGCATTTACCCTGATATTCTCTTAAGCGGTGCGCCGCGGAAAAAGACGACTCAACCTTTAATCTATATCCCATGATCTGTCTTCCTCACGTTAATAAGTTCTTTTCCCAAAAACCTCTCGCCCATATCCTTAAAATGAAGCGGTGCGTCAGTTACGAAGAAATCGGCACGGGCCTTTGATCTGTTTTTATTTAAGATCTCTTCCTTTTTTAATAACAGCTTAACTGATCTCGCTATTGATGCCGCTGAATCTATAAGCCTTATACCCTTACCAGCGACTTTTGCTATCGCATTTTTAAGCAGCGGGTAATGCGTGCAACCCAATATGAGGGTATCTATACCTTTTTTCTTAAGCGGTGTTATATAAGTCCGCGCTATATCGCGCGTAATTTTTTCATCGAGCCATCCCTCTTCAGCCAATGGCACAAAAAGGGGACAGCTCTGCGAAAAGACCTTAAAGCTATTATCTATCCTTGAGATCTGTTTCGCGTAAGCGTTACTTCTTATTGTAGCGGCAGTACCTATAACACCTATTTTTTTATTTCTGGAAAAAGCAACTGCCTCATAAGCGCCGGAGTTAATTACTCCCAGAATAGGTACTTTAAAATTCCTTCGCAACGCGGCAAGCGATACACTAGATGAAGTATTGCAAGCAACAACTATCAATTTCACGTTATGCTTAAGCAGGAAAAGGGCATTCTCTACGGAGAACCTTATGATAACCTGGCGTGACTTCGAACCATAAGGAACGCGCGCGGTATCACCGAAATAAATAATATTCTCGCCGGGAAGCTGTTTCATAAGCTCCTTGACAACCGTAAGACCGCCAAGGCCTGAATCAAATACCCCTATGGGCCTGCTATTATTACTTTGTAAAACCATCTTCTGTCTCATATTGATTCTTATAATCTATAAT
>CAZDLP010000032.1:0-1812 GCA_964506565.1 uncultured Planctomycetia bacterium | reverse complement strand
CCAAATGAAGAATCCTCATACTTTAAAAAAGCATTTTCCGCTGCCGCGATAGCGCGCGCGTTATCATCTACCGCCTCTGAAAGATAAAATACCTCGAAACCTTTAGCCTGACTGGAATGAGCCGCGTTTGCGTGAACGCTTATAAAAAAATCCGCGTCTTTCTTATTCGCTATATCCGACCTTCGCCAAAGCGATACAAAGCTGTCATCAGAACGTGTAAGGGAGGTATCGATACACGCCTCTTCAAGATGGCGTTTTAGCCTCTTTGCTATATCAAGGGTAATATCCTTCTCTCTTAAGCTGAATTTGCCGATAGCGCCCGGGTCCTTACCTCCATGGCCCGGATCAATAACGATCTTTCCTATCGTATAGGCGCGTTTTGTTTTAACAGGTTTTTTTCTTGCTGCGGTAACCGCGCGCGCTTTAACAAATGCCCTTTTAAGTATCGTCTCCGAGAAATCTCTTGGTATTACTATTCTGCTTCTGTATAACTCCACAGGCCCGCTAAGTTTTATCGGCATACCATCTACAAGCGCGATATCACTTGTCAGGGCAAGCTCTGCCTGCTTATCCCCTTTATATAGTGTCAGCTTTTTTGATATTGGATCCCATTTATGCTTTAAATGGTATGTATTCGTAACATAGTCTAAGCTGACATAAGATACCCCTCCTATGGAATAGCCGCGAGATTTTATCATAGCCCTCTCTCTTACCTGCGTAGTCGCACAACCGGTAAGTAAAAGTGTTAATATAATTATAATATATTTTTGCAGTCTCATAATTTTTTTCTAAAATGCTAAAAACTACCTTAATCATAGTAAAACTTCCCCTATTTATACCAAAAACTGGGTCAAAAAGCAACTGAATTACACCCTTTAGGTATGTCGTCAGCACGAATTGTCATACTATGCCAAATCAGAATCGTCTCTTTTTATTGCTGTTGTTTTCCTATTTCCGCTAATACTTTATCAAGTGTTCTTTCTGATATATGGAAACGCCTTACAAGCTCTTTCTGCGATACTGAATTCAAATCTTTCCCCTCTTTCTCCAAAAACGCCTTTATTAGAAGTAGGGATTTTAATCGTTGCGGTACATCTTTATTGTATGAATCAATGATATTTGTCTTTATTATAAAGCTTTCACCTTTTACAGGTAAAATTTCTACTCTCGCATCAGCATCATGATTAAACTCTACCTTAATAAGATGATATCCGTGCTTTAAGGTACGCAATGACCTTATCACCTGTCGCCTTACTGCCTCATTATCCCACGACTCTGGCATCCCAAGGCCTAACCCCACATCTTCTAAATTCAAGAAAAAGTTATTCTTCTCCAATTTTTGGCTATATGCAAGCAGTATCAGATAAAGGTCCATTGCTCTTCTATCGTGCACTGTAAGCATCTTAGGAAAATACTTCTTATTTGTAACTAAGATATTCTTAATCTCAAGATCTTTTGCAATACTGCTAAGATACAGAGGGCTTCTCTCTTTAATACTATGTTTCTTACTCTGAATCTTATAAATAGTTTCAAGCCTATCTACCTTCTCTATAGCAAGCTCAGGCGATTCAATCAATGTCATTGACTCAAAGTTATTCTTCAATGCAGAGACAGACCAGTTTGCGCTTCCCTCTAAGAGATATCTCTTATCAACGATTACAAGCTTATCATGGAGTCTACGCCCTGGTGGAATAAAATAGAGTTCACACCCCGCGTCTTTCAAGACCTTAAACTCATCCTCGCTCTTCAACTCATCATAGCTCATATCAGGGAGCTTTGTATTGATATAAAGCCTTACCTCTACACCTCTCT
>CAZDLP010000031.1:0-10751 GCA_964506565.1 uncultured Planctomycetia bacterium | reverse complement strand
GTAAATTCTTATCAGTCATCTGCTGGTAATGGCTTTGTTGAGTTATTGGAAGATGTAAATAAGATAGACGGGCTTAAGAGAATAAGATTTATGACATCACATCCAAAAGACGCTGGTGTAGCGCTCTTTAAGGCTATCGCCACATTAGATAAGGTATGCGAACATCTGCATCTTCCTTTACAATCAGGTTCTGACAGGATACTTAAATCTATGAACAGAGGCTATACATCGTCTCATTATCTTAAGCTTATCGATAAGCTACGAAAGCTAGTACCTGATTGCGCTATTACAACTGATATAATAGTAGGTTTCCCATCTGAGACAGAAGATGATTTTAATTGCACACGCGATATTATCAAGAGAATAGGTTTTGACTCATCCTTTATATTCAAGTATTCTCCGAGGCCCTTTACTAAGGCATCGGATATGGCAGATGATGTTTCAATAGATGATAAAAAAATACGCAACCAGGTGCTGCTTAATCTTCAGGACAAGACAACAAAGAGAAAGATCAAAAGCCTGGTAGGTAAACAAAAGGAGTCTCTAGGAATAGCTATTGCCAAGCGCAAGCCGCTTGTCGCGAAAAACATACCCGGTACATATATTAAGGGAAGAACAAGAGAGGGGTTGCAAGTAGTGTATAAAGGTAATAGTTCCTTGATAGGTGAGGTTTTAAATGTTAAAATAAGTGGCGTAGAAGAGAACACGCTTATTGGAGATATAGTATGAGAACCGTTTTGCTGATTACTACAGTTGTTTTTGTCCTATCGATTTTTTCAGGGGAGGGGCTTTGTAACGACCCTGCATTAGATAAGGCCTGGACATTTTATCTTAAATCTGATTATAAGAATACACTGGATGCCTGCCGTGTAGTATCCAGGAAAAGGGCCCTAGGCGAAGAAGGCCGCTATTTAATGGGGCTCTCTTTTTTAAAGCTGGGTCGCCAAAAAGAGGCGCAAGAGAACTTTGAGTTTGTAATGAAAAATTACCCCTCCTCTGATTTAAAAGAGGAGCTTCTTCTCGGTATCGGGGATTCTTATTATCTTGACGGTAATTTTAATCAGGCTGAAGAATATTACTACAGGCTATTAAAGAATTTTAAGAGTACACATTACGCGAGCATGGCATATCTTAATCTTGGTAAGGCCTTACGAAAGCAGGGTAAATGGAAAGCAGCTGATAGTTCGTTCTCCAAGGTTACGTATTCCTGGCCCACAAGCCTCGAGGCTAAAGAGGCAAAAAAATACCTCTTAAAAGATAATTTTTTCAGCGTCCAGCTCGGTGCTTTTGCCAAAAGAGATAATGCGCTCTCGCTTCTAACCTCCTTAAGGAAAAAGGGATATAGTGCTATGATAGAAAGGCACCGTGATAAGGAAAAGGTACTCTATAGGGTCAAGACCGGGAAATTTGATAAAAAGGCCGCGGCCCAAGAAGAAGCAAAGAGATTAAAGAAGGATGGTTTTACGCCGCGTGTTACAAGCTGATAATATGAAAGAGATAATATTTTTAGTGGGCCCTACCGCTGTTGGCAAGACAGCGGTTTCTATTTATATGGCAAAGATGTTAAGGGCAGAGATAATATCATGCGATTCCATGCAGGTATACAAGGGTATGGATATCGGTACCGGAAAGCCCACGATTTTTAAGCAGAGGCAGGTGCGACATTACATGATAGATGTCATATCGCCTTCAAGAAATTTTAGCGTAGCGGATTTTCGCAAGAGGGCAACTGGCCACATTAAGACGATTGAAAAAAAAGGAAAGAGAGTATTATTCGTAGGCGGAACCGGACTTTATATGAAGGCGCTAGTAGATGGGCTCTTTCCGTCGCCTCCGGCTGACCACGCGTTGAGGAGCCAACTCTTAAAAGAGGAGAAGGCACTCGGCAACGCCCACCTTTATAAGCAGCTCTTAAAAGTGGACAAAGCTTCTGCCAAGCTTTTACATCCCAATGATGCAAGAAGGATTATCAGGGCATTAGAGGTCTATACGAATACAGGTACCCCGATGTCTGTTTTAAAGAAAAAGACAAAAGGGCTAAAATCAGAATACAAGATAAGTCTCTTTTGCCTTAATCGTGATAGGCGTGAGATATATGCCACAATTGATACGCGGGTTGATTATATGTTTAAGCAAGGCCTTGTAGCGGAGTGCAAGCGGTTAGGAAAAACGAGGCTTTCAACAACAGCAAGAAAGGCCCTGGGCTATAGAGAGGTATTTGATTATCTGGCAGGCAAGATAGGTCTTAATGATGCTAAGGAGCTTATAAAGAAGAACACGCGCAATTTCGCCAAGAGACAGCTTTCATGGTTTAGAAACGATGAAAGAATAAAATGGGTAGATATCGATAATAAAAATCCTAAGGAGATAGCGGATATATTATGCAAAAAATCCATGATGTAAAAGAATACTCAAGCGACAAAGTAATATTGGTTACCATAGTCTTGCGTGAAGACGTAGAGAAAGGCTGGGGCCTAGAAGAGACCCACGCGGAATTTCGCGAACTTGCCTTAACAAGCGGTGTAAAGATTATTGATGAGATTATGGTCAAGATCGATGTGCCAAAGCCTAAGTATTTCTTAGGCAAGGGTAAGATAGAGGAGATACACGAGATTATCCATTCTCACGATAAAGAGATAAAGGCTGTTATCGTAAGTGAAAACTTATCCGGTACGCAACAGAGGAATCTCGAAGAGCTCTTAGGCGTAAAGGTATTGGACAGGACGCAGCTTATATTGGATATATTTTCACAGCGCGCGCACACCAACGAAGGCAAATTGCAGGTAGAGCTTGCCCAGCTAGAGTACATGTTACCGCGCTTATCAGGATTAGGCATTAAATTATCACGGTTAGGCGGCGGCATAGGAACGCGCGGTCCGGGTGAAAAGATGCTTGAGACAGACCGCCGAGGCGTAAGAAGAAAGATCAAGTATCTAAAAGCTGACCTCGATAGTTTAAGCGAAAGGCGCACCAAATTAAGAAAGAACAGGCTCGAACACTCTGTTGTCACGGTCGCTGTTATAGGTTATACAAATGCCGGAAAATCCACGTTATTAAATAGCCTCACCGAATCCGACGTAACCGCGGACAACAGGTTATTCAGCACACTTGATCTGACCTCCCGCAAATATATCTTAGACAATAACCAGAAGATATTATTTGTAGATACAGTCGGTTTTATCCATAAGCTTCCCCACAACCTTATTGAGGCATTCAAGGCGACCCTGGAAGAGGTGAAAGAGGCGGACTTGCTTTTGCATATCCTTGATATAAGCAATCCAAAGGCAAAGGAGCATCGTGACGCGGTATACGAAGTTCTAAAGGAGCTGGATGCGCATAAGAAGCCTATCGTTACCGCGCTTAATAAAGTGGATCTTGTTGAGGATAGTTTTGTCACGAATAAGTTCCAGAGAGTTATAGGAGATTCCGTAGCTGTCTCCGCTAAAAATGGTACAGCGCTAAAGGAGTTAATAGGCCTTATAGCGCGAAGGATCCCGGTCTTAACAAAGAAGATAGAAATACTTATACCTTACGCAAAGATGTCCCTTTTAAGTCAAATATACGAGCAGGGCGAGGTTCTTATCAGAGAGGATACGGATAAGGGTATATTTGTAAAGGCGGTAATCCCCCACCATTTAAACCTTAAAATATAGAGTCCTCTTTTTTTTAAAAAAAATTCCTTGACAAAAATCGCAAAAATGGTAAAATTAGCTTTCCTTGAATTAGCACTCTAAACTGTAGAGTGCTAATTCAAAAATAACCATGAGCTTGCTTAGCAGAATCAAAGGGATTAATATGTTGCAAAAAGACTTAAACACCAGGAGAGACAAGATCCTCGGGCTGATTATTGACAGCCATGTCAATACAGCAGAGCCCATAGCCTCAAGGGCTATCAGCAAGAAGCTGCGCATGGGATTAAGCCCCGCTACAGTGCGTAATGTAATGAGCGACCTTGAGGAACAGGAGCTTATCACCCACCCGCATACATCCGCGGGAAGGGTCCCTACAGAGAAGGGCTATCGTTATTATATAGATAGGCTTATGCGCGCCTCTCTGCTTACAGAAGGGGAGAAAAAGAGCATAGACAAAGAGTTTAAAGTAAGACTAAGCGAGCTTAACTCACTTTTGGATAGGACATCAAATATATTATCATTAATCACCAATCAGACAGGGCTCGTGCTTTTTCCTGTTCTGCAGAAGAGTTTTTTCAAGCACGTAGAGATTGTAAAATTAGATAACAACGATATCCTGATAGTTCTTCTTACGGCATCAGGGGTGACAAAGGATTTTGTTGTAGAGCTTAAAGAGAATATACCCGAGACCGAACTTTCACGTATATCAAATTTTATAAACAAGTATATGGGCAAGGGCTCTCTTGACGATATCAAGAAGGATATAAGCCAGCGCCTTATTACAGAGAGAGACGCGTTCTTCTATATTCTTGAGAAGGCAAAGGCCATAATTGATATCATGCTCGATATAATAAAAGAGAATAAGATGTATTTAAATGGCAGGTCTCACATTACAGAGCAACCGGAATTTGGAGACATAGATAAATTGAAAAACCTCTTAAGGCATCTGGAGGATAAGGATTTTATGTTCTCGTTGCTTAAAAAGATGATAGATAAAGAAGGTACTAATATATATATAGGCTCAGAACTGGGAAGCGATTTCTCGGAATGCAGCCTGATAACATCTAATTATTGCATAGGTGATACCTCTTGCGGGACATTAGGTATAATAGGGCCGATAAGGATGGAATACTCAAGGCTTATATCGATAGTGGATTATGTTGCTGAAAAATTAAGTGGGGTGCTTGGATGACGATAAAGAACAAGGCTAAGAACAAGAAGCAGGATATAAAAGATCTAGAGGCAGAGCTTAAGGTCTTGCGCGAGGAACTGGCTAAAAAGGATGATTATCAGGACGTGGCGCTAAGGCTTCAGGCGGAATTTGACAATTTCAGAAAAAGGTCAGCAAAAGAAAGGCAGGAATTTATCAAGTACGCCAATGAAGGGCTTATCCTGGAGCTCGTAGGCATTCTTGATAATTTTGAGCGCAGTATAAAGGCAGCGGATCAAAAGCAGGATTTTAAACTGCTTCATCAGGGCGTTGATATGATATCAAAACAGCTCCACAAGCTTCTGCAGGAGAAGGGCCTTAAGAGGATAGAGTGTGTCGGAGAGAAATTTGATCCCGTAAGACACGAGGCTATAGAGGTAGTGGAATCAGATGATGCGGAAGAATCAAAGGTATTAGAAGAGCTTCAGGCAGGCTATATGTTAAATGAACATGTTTTAAGGCCTGCGATGGTCAAGGTAGTAAAAAATAAGCCGGAGATAGTGGAGGAAGAGGTAAAACCAAAGGATGAGGAAGATTATGTTTCGCAAGAAGCACCGGAGGAGATCGAGCCGGATGAATACGATGAATCAGACGAGTAGATAAAAATATAATATTCAGAATGACTTTAAAAAGGAGGTAGGAAATGGCAAAAGTAATTGGAATCGATTTAGGAACATCAAATTCAGCAGCATCTGTAATGGAGGGTGGAAGGCCGGTTATTATACCTTCAGCAGAGGGTGCGGGGGTAGCAAGTGGTAAGGCATTCCCTTCAGTAGTAGCTTTCACAAAAGATGGTCAGAAGCTCGTTGGTGAGCCGGCAAAGAGACAGGCTGCCGTGAATCCAGAAGGCACTGTGCAGGCAGCAAAGAGAAAGATGGGAGAGGATTTTAAGTTTAAGATATATGACAAAGAGTACACGCCACAGCAGATATCCGCTTTCATACTGCAAAAGATAAAGACTGACGCTGAAGCCTATCTAGGCGATGAGGTTAAGGAGGCGGTTGTTACTGTGCCTGCTTATTTTAATGACAATCAGCGCCAGGCTACAAAAGACGCGGGCAAGATAGCTGGTTTGGATGTACTAAGAATAATTAATGAACCTACCGCCGCGAGCCTTGCTTACGGACTTGACAAAGCAGGCAAAGAGCAGGAGATAATGGTCTTTGATTTTGGTGGTGGAACCCTTGATGTTACTATCCTTGAGATGGGTTGGGATGATGAGCATAAGGCAGCGACATTTGAGGTCAAATCCACAAGCGGCGATACGCATCTTGGCGGAACAGACATGGACAATGTTCTTATCGATTATATCGCGGAAGATTTTAAGAAGCAGAGCGGTATCGATGTTAAGAACGACAAGATGGCTGTCCAGAGATTACGCGAAGCCGCGGAAAAGGCAAAGGTAGAACTTTCCAGCACGCTTACCACTGATATAAATCTACCCTTTATAACGGCAGACGCGACAGGTCCTAAGCATCTTACAATGACGATCAACAGGGCAAAGTTGGATGAGTTAGTAAACCCTATAATTGAGAAATGCAAGCATCCGATGAAGCAGGCTATTGATGACGCCAAGCTTGATGGAAAGAAAGTTGACAAGATAATAATGGTAGGTGGCCCTACCCGCATGCCTATAGTTCAGAAATTTGTTGAGGACTATACAGGCCAAAAGATAGAGCGCGGCATTGATCCTATGGAGTGTGTTGCTATGGGTGCTGCTGCTCAGGCAGCTATTATAAAAGGCGATGCGAAGGACGTCTTACTTTTAGATGTTACGCCGCTTTCTCTAGGCATAGAGACATTGGGCCAGGTATGCACAAAACTTATTGAGAGAAATACCACCATACCTACAAAAAAGAGCCAGACATTCTCAACCGCCGCGGATAACCAGCCTGCTGTTACCATCAGAGTATTGCAGGGTGAGCGTCAGATGGCCAATGACAATGTTGAGCTTGGCAGATTTGACCTTGTTGGAATACCGCCTGCCCAAAGAGGCGTTCCGCAGATAGAGGTTACATTCGATATAGATCAGAACGGTATAGTCCATGTGCATGCCAAGGATATGGGAACCGGTAAAGAACAGTCTATAAAGATATCAGCGCCAAAAAAGCTTAATGAAGAAGAGATAGATAAGATGGTCAAGGATGCAGAGAAGTTCGCTGAAGAGGATAAGAAGAGAAAAGAGTCTGTTGAAACAAAGAACCAGGCAGATACCCTTTGCTATTCTACAGAGAAGGCCCTCAAGGATTACGGCGATAAGGTCTCGGATGATGAGAAAAAGGCCATAGAAGATAAGCTAAATGACCTTAGAGAGAAGATAAAGACAGACAATATAGAGGATATGAAGAAGTCTATGGAAGAGCTTGCTAAGGCATCTCACAAGCTCGCGGAAGAGGTATATAAGGAGCAGGCCGCTAAGCAGCAGCAGGAAGGCGCGCAAGCACAGCCAGGTCAAGGTCCGGCAGGGGAACAAGGCCCACAACCAGGACCGCAGCCAGGTCCACAAGGTGCTGAGCCTGCTGATTCCGCTAAAGAAGAAGTTGTTGACGCGGAGTTCAAAGAAGATAAAGCAAGTGAGTCGAAATAGTGTCACAAAAAGACTATTACGATGTTTTAGGTGTATCACGCACCGCTTCAGCTGACGAGATAAAGAAGGCCTATAGAAAATTGGCCCTCAAATATCACCCGGACAGGGTCTCTGATGATGATAAAACAGAGGCATCTGAGAAATTCAAAGAGGCAACAGCAGCTTACGAGATATTAAGCGACTCTACGAAAAAATCTCAGTATGACCAGTTTGGTCACGCGGCCTTTCAGAATGGCGGTGGCGGTGGCTTTGGTGGCGGTGGCTTTGGAGGCATGGAGCATGCTGAAGAGGTCTTTCGTGAATTTATGGGCGGCTTTGGCGGTGGCGGTGGCGGCGGTATATTCGGAAGCATATTTGAAGGCGTCTTTGGCGGTTCTTCTTCAGGCTCACAAAGGAACGCGCCTCGCAGAGGCTCTGACCTTGAGATGAGCATGGAGATAACCTTTGAAGAGTCTGCCTTTGGAGTAACAAAAAAGATAAAGATACCGCGATACGAGACATGTCCTACATGTAAAGGTGACGGCGCGAAACCGGGTACAAAGAGAGCGCATTGTTCCTATTGCGGGGGCAGCGGGCAGGTAATGAGCCAGGCAGGTTTTTTAAATATCGCGAAAACATGTCCGCGCTGTAATGGCGAGGGTGAGATAGTCGAATCCCCATGCACAGAATGCAGATCCACAGGACGCGTTAAGCAGGAAAAAACTATAAAAATCGATATCCCAGGCGGGGTTGATACAGGGACAAGGGTTAGGATGTATGGCGAGGGCGAGATCGGTCAACGTGGCGGTGGACGCGGAGATCTTTATATACTTATATACGTGAAGAAGCACCCGATCTTTAAAAGGGATGAGAACAATGTGCTATGTGAGGTCCCTATAAGTTTTGTTCAGGCAGCCCTTGGCGACGAGGTCAGCGTGCCTACCTTACATGGAAAAATCGATATGAAGATTCCCGCGGGAACACAGCCCGGCAAGATATTCAGGATCAGGGACAAGGGCATCAGTGATGTACGCGGGCGCGGAAAAGGTGACCAGCTTGTCAAGGTTACCATAGAGGTTCCTACTAAATTGACTAGCCAGCAAAAGAAGCTCTTGAAAGATTTCGGCTTATCAGGTGGTGGGACTACGCCCGGGATAAACTCATTTGTAGATAAGTTAAAGGGAGTTTTCAAATAATATGCCGACATATGAATACAGATGCCTAAAATGCGACAAGACCTTCGATGAATTCCAATCTATAAAAGCCAAGCCTCTGAAAAAATGTAAATACTGTTCAGGTAAGGTTGAACGTCTGATTGGCGGTGGAGGCGGCTTTATCCTTAAGGGCAGTGGTTTTTATTCAACAGATTACCGCAAGCCTGATTACAAGGAAAAAGAAAAGAAGGACAAGCCTGCATCTTGCCCCGCAAGCAAGAGTAAAGAGTGCAAGGGTTGTTCAAAAGTAGAGAAGTAGTGAGAAATTTTATAAGATACTGGCTACCGGTAATTATATACGCAGTAGCCATTTATATTGTCTCCTCAATACCAGAGCCGCTTGAGGGCGTGCCACTCTTTCCTCATGCGGACAAGGTTTTACATTTCATAGAATATGCCATACTCGCGTTTTTAGTGATAAGGGCGCTGGGCTCATTAGAATCGGGTAAGAAGGTTATATTTTTAAGGATCGCGACAGTAGCGATAGTAGTTTTTTATGGTTTTACCGACGAGCTGCACCAGTATTTTGTTCCCCAGAGAGATATGAGCATCTTTGATCTGCTAACAGATGGACTTGGCGCGTTAGTGGGCCAAGCATTTTTTCGTAAATAAAACCCTCGAAATACAACAAAAACCGAACAAAAACCGAAACAGTTTCCAAATCAATCGGGACACTGTTTTAAAACCAATCGGGACAGTGTCCCCGTACGCAAGGAGATGCAATGGTAAAAATAAGTCCATTTCAGGCGCTTAGGTATAATAAGGACAAAGCTAACCTTGAAAAAGTAGTTTGCCCGCCATACGATGTTATAAATCACCAGCAGAGAAAAGGCTATATCAGGCAATCAGTTCACAATATAGTAAAGATTGCTCTTCCTCAGAAAAGGAATCTGACTCACGATTATAAGCAGGCAGAAAAGGATCTATCCGCGTGGATCGAGAAAGGTATATTAAAGCATGATTCTATGCCGAGTCTTTATGTTTATGTCCAGGAATGCACTATAGATAATAAAAAAGTAAGCCGTTGTGGCTTTTTCTCGTTATTAAAACTTGATAAGAGCGGAGATTCAGGCGTGCTTCCTCATGAGAATGTTTTTTCAAAGCCGCTTTTTGACAGGGCCAATCTTATGAAGCAGACAAAGGCGCATTTAAGTCCTATCTTTATTGTCTTTAAAGACGCTAAGGCGAAGGCGCAGAAGATATTATCAGATATAACAAAAAAAACAAGACCTGAATCTGATATATACGCGGATGGTTCAAGGCATAAACTCTGGTCTGTCACAGATAAGAAGATAATAGACGCGCTCATAAAACATGTCAACGCTGCGCAGACATTTATCGCCGATGGGCATCATCGTTTCAAGGCATCTATGGTAGCAAGGGATTATTTTAGTAAAAAGAAGGAATTAAGCGATGGTTATTCGCATACACTGGTCTATCTTGCCGGTTCAGAGGATAAGGGTTTAGAGATCTTGCCAACTTATAGGGCGGTTAAAACCTTACCCAAGGGGTTTGACGCGGAGTATATAGATAAGCACCTTAGCAAATATTTTAATATCAAGCCTATATCATCGAAGCTCGTTGATAAGGTCCTAAAGGGCGCCTTTAAAAAGAGAGATGTAGCTTTTGTCCTATATTACAAAAAGAAGTACCTGCTTGCGGCGCTTAAAGATAAGAATATTATAAAAGATATAGAGCCCAAGGACGCAAGCCTTACATGGAAGAGCCTTGATGTATCAATATTGCATAATTTTGTGTTTAAGAAGCTTTTGAACATAAAGGAGAAGATAACGAAGAATCAGAATATATCTTATTATAAGGGAAAGAATGAGCTGATTAAGGAAGTCAACTCAGGCAAGCATAAGCTGGGTATTTTATTGAACCCGTCTACAATGGATGACGTGGTTAAACTTGCCAAGAATGGCGAAAAGATGCCCCATAAATCCACTTATTTTTCCCCCAAGCCTCTTACAGGGCTTGTAATCCATAAGTTTTAAGTCCGCGTTAGTTAAATAGCTTTAAGCAAGGTTCAATAAACTACAAGACCGGTTCTTGAGCACGAGTACTCGTGCTCAAGAACCGGTCTTGCTATGTGCCTTACAATTAGCAGTTTTTTATTGCTATAATAG
>CAZDLP010000030.1:8425-11387 GCA_964506565.1 uncultured Planctomycetia bacterium | reverse complement strand
CTTATTTAACTTTTTTCTTTTGATTTTACCTTTGTAGTATGGTATAATTTTTATCTCTTGGGCTTTAAAAAGCACGACGTTATGACAGCGTGAGAATTCTTAAGCTAGATTACTATACTAATATATAATAAGGAGCAAAAAAAGATGTTAACCATAAAGAGAGCGTTGATAAGTGTTTCGGATAAGACTAACCTGGAGTTGCTTGCAAAAGAACTTAGTAGGCTTGGCGTAGAGATAATATCTACAGGAGGAAGCGCACGTTTTATATCTTCCCTAGGCATAAAGGTTAAGCCTGTAGACGAGGTAACGGGTTTTCCTGAGATGCTTGATGGCAGGGTCAAGACCCTTCACCCTAAGATACATGCGGCCCTGCTTGCTTCAAGGACTAAGCAGGAACATATGGACCAGCTAAAGCTTCACAATATAGAACCTATAGATATGGTTGTCGTTAATCTCTATCCGTTTAAGAAGACCATAGCTAAGCCGGGAGTAGGTATATCAGAGGCCATAGAGAATATAGATATAGGTGGGCCCTCGATGTTGCGATCAGCCGCGAAAAATTACTCTTCAATCGCTGTTGTAACAAGCCCTGCGCGGTATAGTCTAATAATAAAAGAACTTAACGCTAATAACGGGGCTATCTCAGAGAGCATGCTCGCGCAGCTCGCTGTTGATGTCTTTGCTCTTACCACGGAATATGATAGTCAGATTAGAGCGTATTTGAAGAAAACCCTGGTGCCTGTCGCCGAACCTGAGATAGATTCTATATTTCCACAGGAGCTTTCGCTTGTACTGGATAAGGCCGAAGACCTGCGATATGGTGAAAATGCGCATCAAAAGGCAGCATTTTACAAAGAGGCCTCATCCAGAGAAGCTTCTATATCTAACGCGAAGCAACTTCATGGTAAGGCGCTTTCATATAACAATATCATGGATCTTGACGCCGCGCTGGAGGCTGTGAAGGAATTTGACGAACAGCCCGCGGCCTGTATAATTAAACATGCTACTCCATGTGGCATAGCGACTGCTACTACTCTTACGAAGGCATACACCGATGCCCTTGATTCTGATAGGATCTCCGCGTTTGGCAGCATAGTAGGCTTAAATAAGAAGGTGGATGTTAATACAGCGGAGGCTATTATCAACTCAGGTTTTATAGAATGCGTAATAGCCCCGGGCTATGAGCAGAATGCCTTAAGCAGGTTTATAGTCAAGCCTAATCTCAGGATACTGAGCATAGACGCTATTGGTAAAAACAGGGATAGAAATGAGTTTCATTTGAGAAAGGTTACAGGTGGCTTGCTGTTGCAGCAGAGAGATCTTGTTGGGCTTGATCGTTCTCAGCTAAAGATTGTAACGCAGAAAAAACCGACCCCTGAGGAAGTGGATGCCCTGGTTTTCGCGTGGCAAGCGGTAAAACATATAAGATCTAACGCTATAGTGCTCGTGCATGAGACAAGAACCGTAGGCATAGGCGCAGGCCAGATGAGCAGGGTAGATTCTGTTTTTATGGCAATACACAAAGCAAAAGATAAAGCCGATGGATCTGTACTTGCCTCCGATGCTTTCTTCCCTAAAGAAGACGCTATAGAGGCCGCGGCCAAGGCAGGGATAAGCTCCATTATTCAGCCAGGCGGTTCAAAGGCAGATGAGAAGATAATAGATGCCTGTAACCAACATAATATATCAATGGTCTTTACAGGTATACGTCACTTCCGTCATTAATAAATATGAATTATAAGAAAACCTTATCTTATCTGCGTAGCCTTATAAATTACGAGAAATTTTCAGATTATAATTACGCGAACGCGTACAATCTGGATAATATAAGAAAGATACTTCTTCGTCTCGGCAATCCGCAAAAGATGTACCCTTCAGTAATAATATCAGGCACAAAAGGCAAGGGTTCCTGTGTAAGTATGCTCAGTTCTGTTCTTCATGCGGCTGATGTTAAAACAGGGAAATTTATTTCTCCCCACCTTGATTCAGTAAGAGAAAGAATCGAGGTCTCTGGAGAACGTATATCGAGAAGTGAATTCTCTTTGTCTGTCTCTCAGATAAGAAAAGTTGCATCGGAAAACAATATAAGGCCTGTTACATTTTTTGAAGTGCTAACCGCGGCTGCTTTTTTGTATTTTGCGCGAAAGAAAATCGAGATAGCTATTTTGGAAGTAGGCCTTGGAGGCAGGCTTGACGCGACAAATATAGCCCAATCCCTGGTTGCGGGCATAATGCCGGTAAGCTATGATCATACACATCTTTTAGGCCCAACACTCAAAGATATCGCGCGAGAAAAATGCGGTATTATACACGAGCACTCCTCAGTTATAAGCGCATTGCAAAAGCCGGAGGTTTTAAGTCAGATCAGACATGTTGTACGCAAAAAAAAAGCTAATTTGCTGATAGCGGATAAAGATGCGATGCCAAGTAATATCGCAATCTCTTTGTCAGGCACCTCTTTTGATTTAAAGGCGGGGAAAGATTACTACAAGCGGTTGTATCTTCCTCTTGTGGGCAGACATCAGGCGATGAACGCTTCTGTAGCGATAAGCCTTCTGGGCCAGGTTAAGAATAAATTTGGTTTAAAAGTAAATAAACATCATATAAGGAAGGGGCTGGCAACCTTAAAATTCCCCGGGCGGTTTCAGCTGCTTTCAAGAAAACCTTATATAATTTTTGATGGAGCGCAAAATTACGTGTCAGCAAAGGCCCTTAGAGATGCGTATATGGAAATTTTTAAAAGAAAGTGTTCATGCATCATATTAGGAGTTTCAGCGGATAAGGATGTCGAGGCGATTACGCGAGAGCTTTATCCTATCACGGAGAGAATGATATTTACACGGTCTGACTCACCAAGGGCGCTTGAACCTGAGCTATTAGCCAAAAGGGCAAATCCTTTAGTAAGCAGAGATTATATCTGTTATGATATTAAGGATGCCTTGAAATTCGCAAAAGCTTTTGC
>CAZDLP010000030.1:6408-8325 GCA_964506565.1 uncultured Planctomycetia bacterium | reverse complement strand
ATCCGTTTAAGCGGGCCGCTCGCGATAGATATAGCAGACAAGATTTTTTTCGCGAAAAATTCTAAGAAACCATCAACATTCAAAAGTCATGTTTTACACTATGGTCATGTTAAGTCCGGTAGCAAAGCGATCGATGAAGCCCTACTTGCGGTTATGCGCAAGCCCGCTACTTATACACGCGAGGATATGGTTGAGATAAATTGTCATGGTGGGATAGTCTGTTTAACACAGGCATTAAATCTGTCGCTTGATATGGGAGCCAGGCTGGCGGATCCGGGCGAATTTACCAAAAGAGCTTTTTTAAGCGGAAGAATAGATCTTATCCAGGCAGAAGCTGTCTGCGATATTATCGCTTCGCGTACCGATGAAAGCCTTAGTATAGCACAGAGCCAACTTAAAGGTGATACCTCGCGAGAGATAAAACTTATAAGGTCTGAGCTTATAGAGATAGCGGCAAGGCTTGAAGCGGATATAAATTTTCCGGAAGAAGATATAAGGCCTTCGGATCTCTCTTCTGTCAGGTCATCCCTGGCCTGCGTAGTAGGACAACTTCTGTCAATTGTAGATTTTGCGAAAAAAGGAGTCATATTGCGCGAGGGCATAACTACGGTTATATGTGGGAAACCGAATGTAGGTAAATCAAGCCTCATGAATAGCTTTTTAAGGCATGACAGGGTAATAGTTGCGCCTTTAGCAGGCACGACAAGAGATACTATCGAGGAAGTGGTGAATGTAAGAGGTATCCCGTTAAAGATAGTAGATACGGCAGGCATAATACATGCGCAAGATGATATTATGAAAGAGTCTGTTAAAAGAAGTATGCGTTATATGGAGATAGCGGACCTTATCCTGCTTGTCCTGGATTCAAGTGACATTCTTACAGAGCAGGACCTGAGTATTATAGATGTTGTAAAGGATAGAAAGGTTCTTGTGGTGGTCAACAAATCAGATCTGCCAGAGGTTCTGCAGGTCAGTGAGATAGAAAGGCATCTCCATAGCAAGGTTATTATCAGGGTCTCGGCTAAGGAAAAATCAGGGATAGAGGATTTAGAGAAAGCTATATATGATATGTTCTTTTTAGGGCAGATACCGGTGGGGAGCATATTGTTATCAAACTTCAGGCAGATAGAGGCCGCAAAGAAGGCCATAAGATTTGTGGAATCAGCGATTAACGGAATTGACGGGCATGTGCCTGAAGAGCTACTGATGATCGATATAAGAGATGCCACTGAAAGTCTAGGCGTTATTACGGGAGAGATATTTACAGAAGAGATACTCGATACAATATTTAGTAAGTTTTGCATAGGAAAGTGAAATGAGCACATAACTTACGGAGTGAAACGACGTAAGTTATAAGTAAACACAACGGAGGTATATGATGCAGAAGAAAAGAATAGAAAAAGCTGTCAAGGAGATACTATCAGCGATAGGCGAGAATCCAAAAAGAGCGGATCTTCTTGATACGCCTCGCAGGGTTGCTGAGATGTATGAGGAGATATTCAGCGGTATAAAGACTGATCCAAAAAGAGAGCTCGAAGTACTTTTAGGTGAAAAACATAATGAGATCGTTCTTCTTAAGGGTATACCGCTCTATTCTATGTGCGAACATCACCTTCTCCCCTTTTTAGGGAAAGTGAACATCGCTTATATACCAAAGGGTGGAAGGGTAACAGGTTTAAGCAAGCTAGCTAGGGTAGTTGAGATCCTCGCTAAGAGGCTCCAGGTACAGGAGAGACTAACAACCCAGATAGCGGATATTATAATGAAAAAGTTGAAGCCTCTCGGTGTATTAGTTGTAATAGAAGCAGAGCATCTCTGCATGTCAATGCGCGGTGTTAAGAAGCCGGGTACGGTTACTATTACCAGCGCTGTTAGAGGGGTGTTTAAAGAAAATGCCAAGACGCGGCAAGAGGCGCT
>CAZDLP010000030.1:2033-6308 GCA_964506565.1 uncultured Planctomycetia bacterium | reverse complement strand
GATAGCAGAAATAGTGTAAACTTAAGCGGTAAGGTAGCATGGTCGAGAAGGGTAGAGATCATCGGGGAGAGTGGCCCTTTGGTATATTATGATACAGGGGTGGAGCTTATAAACGCCGATCCCATTAATATAAATCGAATTATAACATCTTTTTACGGCAAATCCTTTTAACTTGTTATATGAAGCCTCAAAGGTATATAAATAGTTTTCTTTCCCCTTGCAATAAGTTTATAGCTAGACAATGAAATTTAAGCCAGAGATGATACTTTTAAGGCTTGGAAGTTATTTTTTAGGATAATCTTGTAACCTGTGATGATATGATTTTTTTTGAACAACTTATACAAAATAGGGTCTTTATAATAACAGTTATCTGCTGGTTCTTGGCCCAGATTATAAAGATAACCATAGGCGTTGTAAGAGAAAAGAAATTTAACTTCAAGTGGCTAGTAGGAACAGGCGGAATGCCAAGCTCACATTGTGCCGGGACAGCGGCCCTTGCGACAACCCTGGGTTTGGAATATGGGTTTGATACCGGAATTTTTGCCATAGGTTTAGGGTTTGCTATAGTTACGATGTTTGACGCGCAAAGCGCGAGGCGCGCTATCGGCAAACAGGCAGAAGCCCTCAACAAGATGGTAGAGGACATATATTTTAAAAAGCCCATAAAGGAGGAGAGGCTGGCAGAGCTTATAGGCCACACGCCGATACAGGTCTTAGCAGGAGCCGGCCTGGGGGTTGTTTTTGGATATTTTTTGTATATTTATTTATAATGTGAAAGGATGCTAGTGAATAAGAATATCTTGAAGGTAGGCATAGTTATAGTATTGGTCCTGCTTATAGCGGTTATTGTAAAGTTTTCCATTTCAGGTTTTAACGCTAGCAGGCTCAGCAAGCCTTCCTCGGATGTTGTCGTAGCGGTTATCATTGAGGAGTCGGTGCCATTGAAAGACGCGAAAGCTCTTTTAGCAAGAGGTGATAGAGCGGAGGCGATAAGGGCGCTTGATGAGATATCCACTGTTTCTAAAGGTAGCCGTGATGGATATGAATCGGTTATAACGCTTGCAAATATATATAATAAGGATGAAAATTTCATAAAAGCAAAGGAATTATACCTTACGATTATTGATGAATATCCACAGTTTTGCGACTATACTGATATACAGAAAAAAGCTGCCTCAGCAAGGATGTCAATTCTATTTTCTAAGATCGTTACTCCAGATAGTGAGCTATATACCGTAATCCCCGGCGATTCTATCATAAAAATAGCGAAGAAATACTCCACAACAGTAGATCTTATAAAAAACGCCAATGGTTTGAAATCAGATCTGATTATGCCTGACATGAAACTCAAGGTTCAGAATATCCCATTTAGCATCTTAATTGATAAATCACAGTCTGTTCTTACGCTTCTTTTAGGGGATGAAGTGATCAAAACATATATAGTCTCCACTGGTAAGAATAATTCTACGCCGGTAGGAACCTTTAAAATACGTGATAAGCTTGTAAGGCCCGTATGGTATAACCACGGTGTCGCTGTACCTGCTGATAGCCCTGAAAATGTTCTTGGCAGCCGTTGGATGGGTCTTACCACAGAGGAGTCCGGTTATGGGATACATGGTACAATAGAACCTGAGAGCATAGGGTATCAGTGTACTGATGGATGTGTCAGGATGATAAACGAAGAGGTCAATGAGTTATATACCATAGTGCCTGTTGGTATGAGTGTAACTATTATTGACTAAAGAGACGTGCGTATCTGCATAAAAAACAAAAGGACCATAGCTATACGATGAATGGAAGCGGATTGGAATTTGAAAAACCTATTCTGGAATTAGAGCGCAAGATAGAAGAGCTCAAGAAGTTCACGAGTTCTGAAAATATAGATCTGCATTCTGAAATAGATAGACTTGGACAAAAACTCGATAAGCTAAAGCGTGAGATATTTGAGAATCTTACTCCCTGGCAGAGGGTCCAGATAGCGCGTCATCCGCAAAGGCCGTATACACTTGATTATATAGAGTTGATCACGCATGATTTTATAGAGCTTCATGGTGATCGTGCTTTTTCAGATGATAAGTCAATGGTTTGTGGGCTTGCCAGCATAGATAATCATAGGATACTTGTTATCGGCCATCAGAAGGGAAGAGATACAAACGAGAATCTCATGCGCAATTTTGGCAGCTCAAATCCTGAAGGGTACAGGAAGGCTATGCGCTTGATGAAGCTCGCGGAGAAATTTAATATTCCTGTTGTAACTTTTATAGATACGCCCGGCGCTTATCCCGGAGTGGGCGCTGAGGAGAGAGGGCAGGCAGAGGCTATAGCTTATAATCTGCGTGAGATGGCAACTCTGAAAACGCCGATTGTGATATTTATTATCGGTGAAGGCGGTAGCGGTGGGGCATTGGGCATAGGTGTTGGAGATAGGGTCTGTGTTTTGCAGAATTCCTATTATTCTGTGATATCACCTGAAGGGTGCGCAGCCATTCTTTGGAAGGACAGAGCGAAAGCTGATAAGGCCGCGAGTGCCTTAAAACTTACAGCATATGATCTATTGGATTTTGGTATTATAGATATGATTATCCCCGAACCTCTTGGTGGAGCGCATCGTGATCCTAAGGCAGCTGCCCAGAATATTAAGAGCGCTATCATCAAAAACATAGGAGAGATATCCGCTATGAGCAAGGAGGAGATGCTCGAGCAGAGGTATATGAAATTTCGCAATATGGGAAGATTTATTGACCCCTCAAAAGGGGAATAAGGAGCCTCGTATTAGGATGAATAAGCAGTTATCTGTCGCGAGTGACCTAAAAAATATCAGGCATGCTGTAGATGAGATTATAATCATGTTAAAAGGCCTCCAAGTGGATGAGTCCGATATGTTTGATATAAGGCTTTGCCTTGAAGAGGCGCTGATAAACGCTATTAAATATGGGAACAGGTTTGACAAGGATCTTGAGGTGTTGATAGATTTTGCATGTGTAAATGATAAGATAAATATCTCTGTAGAAGATAAAGGCACAGGCTTCGATCATAATAAGGTACCTGATCCCACAAAAGAGGAGAACCTGCTTATGGGTAGTGGCAGGGGGGTTTTTCTTATAAAGCATCTTATGGATGAAGTTAGATTTAATAAGAAAGGTAACCGTCTTACTATGGTAAAACACCTGAAAAAAATAAAAGAAAAGCCAAAAAGAGACCAATAGAAGGAGGAGTTTATTATGAAGATAGCCCAGAAACAGAATAACGATATAACGATTTTTAATATTGATGGTGATATTGATATAAATTCTTCACCTGAAATGAGAGAGGCATTTGAAGGTATCGCCAACGCGAAGACCATGAAGATCGTTGTCAATCTGAGTAATGTTTCATACGTGGATAGTTCCGGCTTGGCGACGTTGGTTGAGATGCTTAAAAAGACCAGGTCTTATGGCGCTAAATTGCGTCTTGCAAGTTTAGCGCCCAAGGTCAAGAGTCTTTTTGAGATAACAAAGCTCGAACAGCTTTTTGACATCTTTGATACAGAAGAAGAGGCTAGTGCCAATTTTTAAATAAGAGGACATATATAATGTTAAATTTTGTAGCCGCGATAGGAAGAACAGTATTATCGACGCTTTCACAGATAGGCGGGATATTTATTCTTCTAAGGCAGACTCTTTATTGGATGTTTATAGGTCCCTTTATAAAAAGGCCTATCTCGCATAGAAATGTCTTCCAGCAGATGGTCTTTGAGGGCGTAAACAGCCTGCTAATCGTATTCTTTGTGACTTTTTTTACAGGTGTCGTGCTTGCTATGCAAAGCGCCTATCAGTTAGCGCAACTTGGGGCAGAGATGTATGTGGCAAGTCTTGTCGCGGTAGCTATGGCAAGAGAGATGGGACCTGTTCTTACGGCATTAGTTGTTGCTGGGAGAGTAGGTGCCGCTATTACAGCTGAACTTGGCAGCATGCAGGTAACAGAGCAGATCGAGGCATTGCAGACGCAGGCGCTTAATCCCGTACGTTTTCTTGTGGTGCCGCGTTTTATCGCGCTTATGATAATGCTGCCTTGTCTTACTATCCTGGGAGATTTAGCAGGTATGATAGGCGGTTATCTTGTAGGTGTTTTTAGTATCGGGATTAATTCCGGGTTGTATATCGATATAACCTTTAAATTTCTAGCGCTTAAGGATATCTATACAGGTCTTATAAAATCCGTATCTTTCGCTATGATAATCGCGCTTATAGGATGCTATATGGGCCTTAATACACGAGGTGGCGCAGAGGGGGTAGG
>CAZDLP010000030.1:0-1933 GCA_964506565.1 uncultured Planctomycetia bacterium | reverse complement strand
CGCTTATAGGATGCTATATGGGCCTTAATACACGAGGTGGCGCAGAGGGGGTAGGCCGCTCAACTACAGTCAGCGTAGTTACAAGCTTTATTATGATAATCCTGGCGGACTGCGTTTTGACAGGTATATTCTTCTTTAGTCAAATGTAAATGAGCACATAAGTTATGGAGCGAAGCGGCATAACTTATAAGTGCGAATTTATTGCGAGCACCATTCATGGTGCGAGGCAATCTCTGCGCTTGGGATTGCTTCAACACTGCGTGTTTCGCAATGACAATGGGTAGAAACATAATAAGTATAGCAGGTTATAGAGCAAGAGGAATTACAATGGAAAATATGGAAAATAAAGAAGTCGCGATAGAGATAAAAGATCTGGTAAAAAGTTTTAATGGCCGCGTCGTTTTAAATGGTATAAGTATCAAGGTTTATAAGGGCGAGACACTTGTTATTATGGGGGGAAGTGGCTGCGGCAAGTCAACGCTATTAAGGCATATGATAGGTACGCATAAGCCGGACAGCGGCTCCGTGTTTATAAAAGGAAATGATATAACAAAGCTTAGTGAGTCAGAATTCGATAAGATCAGAAAAATATACGGCATGGTCTTTCAGAACGCGGCTCTGTACGACTCAATGAATGTCCATGAGAATATATCGCTAGCACTTTGTGAGCATACAAAGCTTGATCCCGATATTATAAATATAATGGTTAAGATGAAGCTTGAACTTGTTGGTTTGCGCGGTTTTGAGAAGTTTGAGCCAAGCCAGCTCTCTGGAGGCATGAGAAGGAGAGTCGGCATTGCTCGTGCTCTTGCGCTGGATCCTGAACTTGTATTCTATGATGAGCCTACAGCTGGGCTTGACCCCATTGTAGCCGGCGTCATAGATAAGCTGATACTTGACTTAAGCAAAAAACTTCAGATTACATCAGTAGTGGTAACACATGATATGAAAAGTGTTTTCGCTATAGCTGATAGGATAATAATGCTCTATGAAGGAAAGATAATAGCGGAAGGCGCTATGGAAGATATAAAAAATTCTGAGGATCCACGCGTCAAACAGTTTGTAACAGGTAGCCCTGAAGGGCCGATACAATTTTTTCAGTCCAGTGAAGGATATTTGGATGAACTAACCAAATAGGAGAATAAAATGGCAAAGGTATTCACAAATGAGGTCAAGACCGGTTTTATGGTAATTCTCTGCGCGGTTATACTTGTTGGCCTAACTATTATGGCAGGCAGTTTTAGCTTATTTAAAGAGCAGTATAAACTAAGGGCAGTATTTACAAATATAGCCGGTGTCCAGACAGGCGCTTCTGTGCGCTTAGGAGGGGTAGAGGTCGGAAAGGTTAAGAACATACAACTTGTTTATACAAAGGATGGTGACACAAAGATATTCGTTGACCTTGAGTTGGATGGTAACGCGAAGATACGCGAGGGGGCGATAGCCTCAATTACAACTCTGGGGCTTATGGGTGAAACATATGTAGCGCTATCCCGTGGTGATAAAGGTACGCCTTTTATAAAAGCAGGTACTACTATACCGGGTAAGGACCCTGTAAGCATGGATGCTATTATAGATGAGGTAACCGCTACTATGGAAGTTGCAAAGGAGACAATGAAGAATATTAGTAGCCTTGCAAAAGACCTTGACGATGCTGTAACGGGGAATAGGGGCAATATCGATGAGATAATGGACAACCTGCGAAGAAGCACTGAGAATTTCGAAGAATTTAGCGATGATATTAAGCGTAATCCTTGGAAATTGCTTGTTAAAGGTTCTGATGATAAAAAGAGCAGCAATGCTAAGGATAAAAATAAAAGGAACAGAAGATGAGACGAATATTTTTTGTAGCCGCACTCCTTGTCACGTGCCTTATCGTTTTTAGCGTATCAGCCTATGCGCAGGATGAGGTGAAGATAGTCTATATTAAAGG
>CAZDLP010000029.1:0-11545 GCA_964506565.1 uncultured Planctomycetia bacterium | reverse complement strand
ATGGATAGAATGGCCAAAGAAGAGAAGGTAGAAGGTGAAAACTATCGGAAAGCAAAAGAGTTTATTCAGGGTCCTGAGATAACAGAGGGGCTTTTAGGAGATGACCTCATAAAGCAGTGTGGTAATCCCGTAGTAGAGGCAGATAATGGCTTAAGATGGGTCTACAAGCCGCCAACCTCCACTTTTTTTAAGGGTGAAAAGATATATTTCTTCTTTAGTGATGATGGCAAGCTCAGAGATTGGCAGCAGGTTTACCAGGATTAATCTTGCAAGTCTGTAAGATTTTACTTGACTACATACCGTTTAATGTGTTAATCATATTATATTATGAAATTAGATAAGAAGGTAGCCATAGTTACAGGAGCGGCAAGGGGCATCGGAAAAGAGATAGCCCTTGCTTTAGCAGGTGAAGGCGCAAATATAGCAATATGTGATATAGAGAAAAACGCGCTTGAACAGGCTAAATCTGAGATAGAGGCCCTGGGCAGAGAGTGCCTGATAGAAGTAGTTGATGTAGGAAAAACCGATTTTTGTGAGGATATGGCTAATAAAACACTTGACAAATTTAGTAAAATTGATATACTCGTCAACAACGCTGGCATAACCAGGGATACATTGCTGATGCGCATGAAGGAAGAAGACTGGGATGCCGTTCTTACCGTAAACCTAAAAGGTGCTTTTAATTTTACAAAGGCAGTTTGCAGACCGATGATTAAACAGCGGTCTGGCAAGATAGTTAATATCGCTTCAATTATCGGTATTATTGGTAACGCAGGTCAGGCCAATTATGCCGCAAGTAAGGCAGGACTTATAGGGCTTACCAAGAGTAGCGCTAAGGAGTTGGCTTCACGGGGCATTAACGTTAACGCAATTGCCCCAGGTTTTATACAGACTCCTATGACAGATAAGCTTACAGATGACCAAAAGGACGCTATGTTAAAGCTTATACCTCTTGGATCTCTTGGGAAACCAAAAAATGTGGCTGATCTTGTACTGTTTCTGGTTGGTGATACCTCATCTTATATAACAGGTGAGGTGATAAAGGTTGATGGTGGCATGGTAATGTAATCCACAAGAGCCCTACGGGGCTACAGTTTGCGCTGCTAAAGCTTAGTAAACTGTCTGTTCATTAAAGAAAAGGAGGAAGTAATATGGCAACAGATGAAAAAGTAAAATCAATAATTGCAGAACAGTTAGGTGTTAAGCCTGACGAGGTAACTGCAGAAGCATCTTTTATCGATGATCTAGGTGCTGACTCTCTGGATACAGTAGAGCTCGTTATGGCACTTGAAGAGGAATTCGGCATTGAGATACCTGATGAAGACGCAGAAAAGATGAGCAAGGTATCAGAAGCTATCAAATACATTGAGAGCAAAGTCTCCGCAAAGAGCTAATCTAAAATCCCCGCATATACATATATGAAAAGACGCGTAGTTATTACAGGCCTTGGTATAGTATCTCCAATAGGCAATGGTAAAGATAATTATTGGCAAGCTCTGCAATCCGGGAGATCCGGTGTAACTGAGATAACCAGTTTTGATGCCTCTGCATATACATCCCGCATTGCGGGAGTAGTGCAGAATTTCGATCTTACCCCTTATATGTCTAAAAAGGACATTAAGAGGAGTGACAGGTTTACTCAGTTTGCCGTCGTCGCAGCCAGGATGGCTTTTGAGGATTCAGGTCTTGACTCTGCTACTATGGATCCTTATAGGGCAGGCTCTATTATCGGATCAGGCATAGGGGGTATACATACTATTGAGAAAGAGCATCAAGTGCTCATTAAGGATGGACCATCCCGCGTATCACCGTTTTTTATCCCTATGATTATTGTTAATATGGCATCAGGCATGGCTGGAATCAATCTTGGGCTTAAAGGTCCTAATTCCTGCTCTGTTACCGCTTGTGCCTCTGGTAATCATTGCATAGGCGAGGCATTGAGGATTATACAACATGGATACGCCGAGATCATGTTTGCAGGAGGGAGTGAAGCAGCTATAAGCCCTATGGGGATAGGCGGTTTTTGTGCTGCCAGAGCGTTATCCACAAGAAATGACGACCCCAAGAAGGCATCGAGGCCATTTGATGCCCAAAGGAATGGTTTTGTAATGGCAGAGGGCTCAGGCATTATTCTTTTGGAGGAGTATGAGCACGCCAAACAGAGAGGTGCTGAGATCTACGCGGAAGTTATAGGCTATGGCATGAGTTGTGATGCCTACCACATGACAGCCCCTAACCCGAACGGGGAAGGAGCTATAAGGTGTATGCAGGAGACCTTAAAGGACGCGTCTATTAATCCAGAAGATGTAGCTTATATAAATGCACATGGGACATCAACTATGCTTAATGATGCTATGGAGACAAAGGCTATTAAGGCGGTATTTGGTGAACGTGCTAAAAAAATAGCAATCAGCTCTACGAAATCCATGACAGGTCATATGCTTGGTGCTGCCGGAGGCGCAGAGCTCGCGGCTACCGTTTTATCCTTATCTAATAATCTAGTTGCACCTACTATAAATTATGAATATCCTGACCCGAATTGTGACCTGGACTATGTGCCCAACAAGGCCAGGGAGGTTGAGATTGATATAGCCATATCTAACAGTTTTGGTTTTGGCGGACATAACGCTACAATCGCGATAAAGAAGATATAAGATTAGCATATAACGCTTATCTATTTGTGGGCAGTTTTGCTTGATACTGAACAGGCCTGTCTACTGGTAGGCAGGGTAGCAGATAGCGAGTGTAATGATTCTACTATATGCTATCCGTTTTCTTTTAATTCAAAGGAGAAAAAATGGATTATTTATTGACTGAAGAGCAGAAGATGATTAGGGATCTGGCGCGCCAGATAGCTGATGAGAAGATACGCCCTGTTGCTGCTGAATATGATGAAAAAGAAGAGTTTCCTTGGTCGATACTCAAGGTTATAGCAGAGAGTGACCTCTCAGGTATTTATATAGAAGAGGCATATGGTGGTATGGGTGGCGGTGTAACAGAACTCTGCATAGCTACAGAGGAGTTTTCAAAGGCCTGTGGCGGTATCGCGGTCAGCTATGCGGCAAGCGCATTGGGATCATACCCGATTATACTTTACGGTTCAGAAGAGCAGAAGAAAAAATATCTCCCTGATATCGCCAGTGGTAAGAAATTGGCTGCTTTTGGACTAACAGAGGCTGGCGCGGGAAGTGACGCGGGCGCTTTAAGTACTACAGCTGTGAAAGACGGCGATTATTACATTCTAAACGGTGTAAAGCAGTGGATTACAAATGGCGGCGAAGCAGAGACATACACTGTTGTAGCCATGACTGACAAGTCAAAGGGTAGCCGTGGCGCAAGTACTTTTATTGTGGAAAAAGGCACACCTGGTTTTGAATTCGGTAAAAAGGAGAAGAAGCTTGGCATAAGGTCTTCCGCGACAAGAGAGCTTATATTTACAAACTGCAAGGTTCCCAAGGAAAATTTACTCGGCAAAGAAGGCCTAGGATTTATAGTAGCTATGAAGACATTTGATAAATCGCGTCCCGGGATAGGCGCGCAGGCAGTAGGTATCGCCCAGGGCGCGCTTGATCACGCGTTAAAATACGCTAAGGAGCGTGTGCAGTTCGGAAAACCTGTATCGAGTTTTCAGGGGGTGCAGTTCATGTTCGCTGATATGGGTACACAGGTAGAGGCTGCGCGCGCGCTTGTATATTCAACCGCTAGGTTAATAGATTCCGGAGCAAAGGATATATCAAAGTTATCCGCTATGTCAAAGCTCTTTGCTTCAGATGTCGCGATGAAGGTCACAACAGATGCTGTCCAGATTTTTGGTGGATATGGTTATATGCGTGAGTACCCGGTAGAAAAGTATATGCGTGACGCGAAGATTACACAGATATACGAAGGTACTAATCAGATACAGCGGAGCATAATAGCATCGGAAATGATTAAGGAGATGCTTAAGAAATAGCACAGAATATGAATATAATTGTTTGTATAAAACAGGTACCAGATACCGCTAATGTAAAGATAGATCCGCAGACCAACACCTTAATCCGTGAAGGCGTAGAGTCTATTATCAACCCCTTTGATATGTATGCTATTGAAGAGGCGGTACGCACCAAAGAGAAGCTCGGGGGGAGTGTGCTTGCTGTTACAATGGGCCCCCCACAGGCAGATGCTGCTCTTCGTGAGGCTATATCTATGGGTGTGGATGAAGCTGTTCTTGTTTCAGACAGGGCTTTTGCGGGAAGTGACACGTGGGCAACAAGCTATACCTTAGCATGTGCCATAAAGAAGATAGGTAAGTTTGATATTATATTTTGTGGTAAACAGGCAGCAGATGGTGATACAGCTCAGGTAGGCCCCGGAGTATCGATGCATCTTGACATTCCGCAGGTTACATATGTAAAGAAGATAGAAGAGGTGACCCCGGATCATGCCAGGGTGGAGCGCATGACAGAAGAAGGTTACGAGGTTATTGAGGTCCCTTTGCCTGTCTTGTTTACGGTTGTGAAAGAGATTAATGAACCGCGCATCCCATCACTAAAGGGTAAGATGAGGGCCAAATCCGCGCAGATAAGGACTCTGACCGCTAATGATATCGATGCTGATGAAAAGTCATTAGGGTTAAATGGCTCACCTACACAGGTTGTTAAAATATTTACCCCTCCTCCGCGTGAAGGAGGTCAGATGCTTACAGGTTCGACAGAAGAGATAGTTGATAAATTAGTGGAAGTACTTAAGAACGAATGCAAAAGTAAGATATAATCATGGGTATAGAGATAATTACAGAGCAGTGTGTTGGTTGTCAGGCATGTTTGAAGGCATGTCCTTTTGGCGCTATATCTATGGAGGGAAATCTTGCTGTTATAGATTTTGATAAATGTAATCTATGTGGTGGATGTGTTGATTCATGCAAGTTTGAAGCGATACTCTTAAGAAAAGATGAGGTAATTGCGCAGGATATCTCGGTCTATAAAGGTGTTTGGGTTGTAGCAGAACAGTATAAGGGTAATGTTCAGAGTATTACATACGAGCTATTGGGAAAAGGCAGAGAGCTTGCTGATAAATTAGGCGTTGAGCTTTCTGTTGTACTTTTAGGCAAGGATATGCACGCGAAAACAGATGAATTAATACATCGTGGCGCTGAAAAGGTATACCTTGTAGATTCTCCAAAGCTTTTGCAGTATCAGAGTGAACCTTATTCCAAGGTTCTTATCGAGCTTATTAATGAGTATAAGCCGGAGGTTGTTTTATGCGGCGCTACTTCGACAGGACGTTCATTGATAGCAAGGGTTGCCGTAAAAATTGATGCCGGATTGACAGCAGACTGTACGGGCCTTGATATAGACCAGGAGAAAGGACTTCTTTTACAAACACGTCCTGCTTTTGGCGGAAATATAATGGCTACTATTATCTGTCCAAAACATAGGCCACAGATGGCAACAGTAAGACACAAGGTTATGAAAGAGGCTGAAGTTGATACTTCAAGGTCCGGAGAAATTATAGAAAAATCTTATGGTGATAGTATATTGTTATCAAGAATAAAGGTAATTAGTGTTGTAGAGGAAGAAGGGCAGAGTGTCAATCTATCCGAGGCAGACATAATTGTATCAGGCGGCAGAGGCCTGGGTAAGTCAGAGAACTTTGCTCTTCTACATGAGTTAGCAGATGAGATAGGCGGT
This sequence comes from uncultured Planctomycetia bacterium, assembly GCA_964506565.1. Taxonomy (GTDB): domain Bacteria; phylum Omnitrophota; class Gorgyraeia; order JABMRG01; family JABMRG01; genus JAUVHV01. The sequence goes on along the minus strand of CAZDLP010000029.1, from coordinate 5,876 downwards.
GCGGTGGGTGCCTCGCGTGCTGCCGTTGATGCCGATTGGATCGTTTATTCACATCAGGTGGGTCAGACAGGTAAGACGGTTTGTCCAAAAATATACATATCATGCGGTATTTCAGGACAAATACAGCATTTGGCAGGCATGTCCTCTTCTGATATAATCATAGCTATTAATAAAGATCCTGACGCACCTATCTTTCAAGTTGCCAACTATGGGATAGTGGGTGATTTATTCGAAATAATCCCTGCCCTTACCAAAAAGATTAAATCCATTCTATCTTAATTCGCGTTTTACAGCGAAAAAAATACCCAAAATCATATTGTTTAATCTTGACAATCCGACGATATTTTGTAATAATAAAAATATCGGTGGGATTGTATGAGTATGCATTTCTATTTAACTTATTTTTTATATTTGCCTGCTCTGCGTCGTATAAAACCTGCCTAATAAGCAGGTTTATATATATAAGCAGTAAAAGCATATTAAAATTGGAAGGAGTAACAATTGTACCTTAAAAAAATTGAGTTACATGGATTTAAATCTTTTGCTAATAAAACGACCCTCAGCTTTGAGCCTGGTGTCGCGGCTATAGTAGGCCCTAACGGCTGCGGAAAATCCAATATAAGTGATAGCATGAAGTGGGTTCTTGGCGAACAGAGCGCCAAGGAGTTGCGTGGTTCAAAGATGGAGGATATAATTTTTAATGGTACTGATAGCACTGAGGCGGTTAATCTTGCTGAGGTTTCTCTTACATTCTCAAATATTGATCGCACGCTTCCTGTTGATTACAATGAAGTTATCATAACAAGAAGAGTATTTCGTTCGGGTGAGAGTGAATACCTCTTAAACAAGACACAGGTACGACTTAAAGATATAACAGCGCTTCTAGCGGGTACAGGTATCGGTGTAAGCTCATACTCTATAGCCGAGCAGGGCAAGATGGACCGTGTGCTTCACGCTAAGCCCGAAGACCGTCGCGAGATATTTGAAGAGGCGAGCGGTATTACAAAATATAAGGCAAAGAGAAAAGAAGCGTTAAATAAACTAGAGCATACAGAAAGCAACCTTGTAAGGATCGCTGATATTGTAAATGAAGTAAGGCGCCAGATAAATTCTATTGAGAGACAGGCGCAGAAGGCAGAGAAATTTCGCGCACAATTTGATCTATTGAAGAATCTAGATACCAAATTGACCTTGCATGAATACAATGAAGTTAGAGAGCAGGAGAAGAATAAAAAGGAGAGCACAGGCTCTCTTAAGCAGAAAGAAGGACACCTTTCTCTGGAGCTTAATTTGCAACAGGATGAGTTGCGCATATATCGCGATAAGATAAATTCCCTGGATGATAATATAGCGCAGACAAGGCAGTCCGCGTCCGAGATCTCAGGCGCGATAGAGATGAACAAAAACAGTATAAGGGTAGATACAGAGCGAATAGAGGAATTAAAGCAGCGTTCAGAATCGCTGGCAAAAGAGGTAGAGGAGATCGGCAGAAGGACATCTGAGATGCGTCAAAAGATCTCTTCTGTTGAGTACGAGTTTAACCTGATAGACGATGAGCGCGAGAAGAAACAAGCGCTGGTGGCGGAAACAGGAGAAGGGTTAGCAAAAATCAATCAGACTATAAAAGAGTGTGAAAAGGCGCTATTAGATAGCAAGGTCTCTGTGATGGAGAACGCTTCGCACCAGTCAAGGGTCAGGAACGAATTGAGTAAGGTTTCAGCCGGTATTGCTGCTACATTGTCACGTAATCGCAGGTTAGGTATTGAAAAAGATAAGATCGTAAACGATAAGGATGCGGTTGAGACGAGTTTACAGACTGCTGAAACCGCGCTTATTGAACAGAGAAAAGTTTTAGAAAATGTTCTACAGCTTTTACATTCACTTAAAAACGCGTCTACACAGCTTGGCATTAATTTTAAAGAGAAAACAGATATAATAGATAAGATGAAGCAGAAATTTGCCTCATCCAGTTCCAAGCTAGAAGTTTTACAGGATCTCAAACAGAATCAGGAAGGTTTTTCCGAGGGGGTAAAGGCTTATATGGAGTTTATAGAAAACAACCCTGAGCAGAAAGAGTCTTTCGTAGGTATTGTAGCCGACATGATAGAAGCAAGAGAGAGCCTTATCAGGCCGTTGGAATCTGTATTAGGTGAAAAGAGCCAGGCTATAATTGTAAAGAGCGCTGTGGCACGTCAGGCAGCGCTGACGTTTCTTAAGGAAAGCAAAAAAGGCAGGGCACAGTTTATAGTATCGGAAGATATCTCTATGGATTCGAACGCGGATAGCACCCCACGCCCAATGGATGCGGCGGAAAAGCTATCTGAATTAATAGGTTCAAGGGAAGAAGGCAGGCACATATTAAATTATCTTTTAAGGCAAACATATTTGGTAGAGTCTATACCTGATGACGCAGGGCGCATAGACTCTTCTGCGATATTAGTTACAAAAGAAGGCGATATGAAGGCCGGAATTATCCATTTCGGTGGATCAAATTTTGCGGATGAATATACAAGTATAATAGGGCGTGACGCGAAAATTAGAGAGCTTTCAAGCGAAGTAGATAGCCTTAAGAGTCAGATCCTTGATTACGAAAAAGAGCATTTAGCCATGGCATTCAGGCTCGAGCAGATGAAAAAAGATGTTTCAAGCCAGGAAGAAGTAGCCAAAAAAGAAGAGATAAAGCTTCACGAGAAAGAGTCTGCGAAGACAAAGGTTACTGAGCAAAAAAGTAAGTTGCAGGAGGAATTGGATCTTATAGAGCTTGAATTGGATGAAACAGCAGAGGAAGAGACTACATTTAAGCAGCAAGAGGAAGCATCTGGCAAAGAGTTAGCTGAGTTTGAATCAGAGCAGAATAGGATTGAAGCCTTTGTAGGTCAGAACCAGGAGACCATTGTACTGCAAGCTGTAGAGAAGGAGAAGTCTGTAGTCTATCTTACGGAATTACGCACTCAGATGTCACTTGTTGCGGAGAAGTATGATTCACAGAATGCGTCACTTAATATGCTTAGAGAGTCATTACGTAACGAGGACACATCAATATCAGAGAGAAAGAATCAGCTCCAAGAGGCTCATACCAAGACATCATCTTTAATAACAGCTATTGAATACGCGACTAAAGAGAGTAACGTATTGGAGGAAAAATTCGCTGTTGTTAACAGCGAGCTTGCAAAATTGCAGGGAGAAAGAAGCGCGGCATATGTCCAGGTAGAAGAGAGGGAGAGCAAGACCCATAATATGCAAAAAGATCTCGATGAAATCAGAAGCAGCATATCAAATTTTCATTTGAATATAAGCGAACTTACATACAAGGCTAACAGTATAAAAGAAAGGATAGAGTTAGCGTATAAGATCGATCTTGACGAGGAGCAGGTTGTATTTGAGGGAACCGAAGATTTCCAGGAGATGGCGCTGGAGGTAGAGTCTTTGAAAGCAAAGATCGAGAAGATGGGCCATGTGAATCTCGTCGCGATAGAGGAGCATAAGGAATTACAAGATAGATATGATTTTTTAAGCAGCCAACAGGAAGATCTCTTAAGCGCAAAAGAATCTCTTCATAAGGCTATAAACAAGATAAATCGCACAACAAGAAAGATGTTTATCGAGACATTTGAGCAGATCCAAGTCGCCTTTAAAGAGTATTTTAAGCTTCTTTTTGGCGGTGGCACTGCGGAACTTTTCCTTATGGATCAGGCAGATATATTAGAGAGCGGCATCGAGATAGTGGTCCGCCCTCCAGGCAAAAAGCTTCAATCTATTTCATTGCTGTCGGGAGGCGAGAAGGCTCTTACGTCTGTTGCGCTACTATTTGCGCTTTTTAAGGTAAGACCAACGCCATTTTGTATCTTAGATGAGATTGACGCGCCTTTGGATGAAGCGAATATAGACCGTTTTAGCAGAATGCTGCAGGAGTTTATAGAGACAACACAATTTATCATAATTACACATAATAAAAAGACCATCTCTGTGTGTGATATCATGTATGGCATTACAATGGAGCGATCCGGCATATCTAAGATGGTATCGGTCCAGCTTGTTGATGACGAAAAGATCGCGGCCAGGCAGAAAACATCTGAAGAACTAACAGCAAGAAAACTAAAAGATTCTACGGTAGAACCGACCACTGCACAGACTTTCGAAGAACCCGTAGTAGACGGCAAGGTTTAACAGCAGTTTACTTTATTTTTTCCGGTATGTTTAGCGCTATAGAGGGCTTCATCGGCTTTTTTGATGAGGTTTTCTTTTTTTTGGGCATCATCAGGGAAAGATGCTAATCCTGCGCTTATTGTTAGTGGCGGGAATGACCGTTTTTTTTCTATGCGCTTAAAAGTTTTTTCTATTGCCTGTCTTAGTCTCTCGACAACACTAAGCGCGCTATTTTTCTCCATGCCAGGCATTATAACAGCGAATTCTTCCCCGCCATACCTACACGCAAGATCCTGGCTGCGAGTACTTTTCTTCAGGATAGACGCAACTTCACGGAGGGCAGCATCACCTTTTTGGTGCCCAAGAATATCGTTGTATATCTTGAAATTATCCAAGTCAACCATCGCAAGTGATACAGCAGATTTTTGCAATCTGGCTGTTTTTATAGCCCCTGTTAAGCTGTTCTGAAAATATCCATGGTTCCATAGCCTTGTCAGCGAATCGGTATGAGCCTGAAACTTTGTAGTTTCATAGAGATGCGCATTTTCTATAGCGAGGCCTGCTTGATTCGCGAGCATAGTAAGAATATGAATGCCATCTTTTGTGATGGATTTTTTTGTTACCATATTATCTACAACGAGAACACCTAGAGTTTCATGTTTTCCCTTAAGAGGTACTGCCACGAACTGATCTATACTAAGTTTATCGAGAATTGGATCAGAGATCTTGTCTCTTGTTTCTCTGGATGTGATTTCGAAATTCATGCCTTCAAGCGTACACATAGCGAGTATCCCACTATTCTCATTCAGCGGAAGCCTTATTTTCTTTACAATATTATTCAAAGGTGCTTTTACGACATGGCTATCAATGCGGTGAAACATATCTACAATTCTTTCAAGACTTAATTTCTCTTCCTCAATCTTCTTCCATATAGCGTATGCGTCTTGGGCATTGGTAGAACCTATGGCCATAACGCCTTCAAGCGCTGAGCGGGTCTTGTTTACTAAAAAAAGCATCGCCCTATTAAAGCCAAGGCCTTCATGGGATGTTACAGCGCTTAATATGACATAGAGTACCTCAGGCAGATTTAATGTAGTTCTCATGGCAATAGATATCTCGTATAAGAACCAAAGCTCTGATTTGGTCTTTTGCAGTTCAGCCTCAAGTTGTACAATTTTACTATCCATAGTAAGGATTATTATATAACGATGTTTGTTATTGTCAAGTCGCAATTATCAAAGGGGGCTCGGAGACTGTTTCAAGCTTATGATGTACACAGGCTATAAAATAACTTAGCTGCCAATGTTAGCATGCTTTGGGTAATTGCAGCAGGGCCTCTTTGTTGCGAATGGCATGGTTTTTCCACGTTTCCAAGTTTATATTAATGAGCAACAAAATGGAGCAAGAAAACCACGCTGGGGTTTACTTGCGCACCTGTGAAATTAGCCCAAAGCATGCAAAGATTATTGCTCCGGTTTCTTTATTCTTAAGATACTATACAACAGCTCAGCAGTAATCTTCGCAGGAACGTACAATTTTCTCCAGCGTAGAAAATTGTACTCCACGTTGCTTCTCGCTCCCCCTGCTGTTTTACTTTGTAAAACAAAGCGCCGGGGACCATGCCCGCTCGCACCAACAAGGTCCTGCTCCGATTACTGCTGAACTATTTTCTGCTGTCTACAAGATCAGGTAACCTTTTAGTGCGGATGGCCTGCAAGTTATACCGTGTT
>CAZDLP010000028.1:10561-11883 GCA_964506565.1 uncultured Planctomycetia bacterium | reverse complement strand
ATTTAAGCACAGTCACTATGGATGCCTGCTAAAGGCGTGTCTCAATTGAGCTATAATTGAAGCAGATATAATAAAACGGCTTGCGCCTCTACCTTCACAGCACAAGTATTTTTGCTATGAATGTACGTAGGTGGCAAAAATACCTGCGGTGCGAAGGCAAAGGCATAAGCGAGCTTGATAAAATGAGTAACGTGTTTTACGCGTCAACACGCTGTTAACTATATTTAATGTTTTTGCTTGTAAAGAAACTCATTGTTATATATAATGTTAAAAAAATGTAAAGGGGTATTATAATGCTAAAATCATTACGCAATAAGAAACTTATGCAGGTTATCATGTGGGGCCTAGTTGTAATATTCGCTGCCTGGGGAATGGGAAGTATGGCTACAAGCCGTAAATCGATTGCCGGCACCATATTCAATAAGAGTATTTCCGCACAGGAATACAGTAAAAGCTATAATGCTGTTCTAAACCGCGCTAAGATGATGTACGGAGATAAGCTCCCTAAGCTGGAAAAGCTCCTTGACCTTAGGAGTCAAGCGTGGGATAGGCTTATACTGCTTGCTGAAGGTAAGAAAAAAAGACTCAAGGCCACAGATAAAGAGGTAATAGAAAAAATCGCCAGTTTTCCATTTTTCCAGCAAAACGATCAATTCGATACCAGACTATATAATTATATCGTGGCTAATGTCTTCCAAAGCGCTCCACATGATTTTGAAGAATCTGTAAGGGGTGATATAATAATTGAAAAACTCATCTATTCCTCAACAGGGGAAATAACCTTAACCGAAAACGAAATAAAAGATGCCTACCGCGTTGAAAATGAACTCGCAGATGTCTCTTTTATACTTATCAATCCAGATGACTATAAACAGCAAATTAGCGTCACTGAAGCGGAGATACGCGCTTTTTATGACCAAAACAAAGACGGTTTCCTAAAACCAGCTACCATGGACGCAAGTTATCTTAAGATACCATTTGGTGAAAATAAGGAAGATGCCCAGTTCGCGGCAGATGAAATTTCTGTTGATAGCAAAAAGAAAAAATCCTTGCAAAAGATAGCTGATAAATACGAGCTAGAGCTAAAAGAGACGGGTGGTTTTTCCATGAATTCCGCGATACCTGGAATAGGACTCTCTTACCCGTTTACTATGGCGGCTTTAACGCTTGAGAGTGGCCAGATAAGCGACCCCATAGAGGCGGAAGACGCGTTTTATATTATACAGTTAAAATCAAAGACACCGCCTACTCCTTTATCTTTTGACGAGGCTCGTGAAGAAGCCAAAGATATGCTTATAGATAAAGATGCAGAATCGATAGCT
>CAZDLP010000028.1:3265-10461 GCA_964506565.1 uncultured Planctomycetia bacterium | reverse complement strand
ACTACATTAGGAAGATACTCAGAGGCAGCTGATACCATCTGAGTGAGAATATCAGGAGAGTATGGCTTTACATTAAGAAAAGATTTATCTATCGCGTCCCTGGGCACGAACTGCTGTAAGCAGTACTTCTTAGCACCTTTAATAGCTTTTGCTATCTCCGCAATATCCGCTATATCAACAATGCCGGGAACAACAGTAGTGCGAAACTCATAATCAATCTTTTCGCTTAGGAGCAGGTTTTTTGACATGATAACATCATCTAAGGCAACATCGACACCCGTGGCTTTTAAGTACTTCTCTTGCGTAAACACAGCCTTGATATCCATCGCGATATAATCTGCTACTTTGGATTCAATAATCTCTTTCAAAACATCCGGCCTTGTACCGTTAGTATCTACTTTTACCAGCAGACCCATCTTCTTAATTGTTCTTACAAGCTCGAATAAACCTGCCTTATCAAGCATAGGTTCACCGCCTGTTATAACCACACCGTCTATCCATCCCCTTTTTGATAATAAGAATTTACTTATATGCTCCCATGGTATTGTCTCCAAACTTTCACTTGCTGTAGCAAGCGCACTTGAATGACAAAACCCGCATCTTAGGTTACAGCCTCCTAGAAAAATAATGGATGCTATTTTTTTGTCCCAATCTATTAGCGTTACTTCCTGAAAACCTTTTACAGGAGGCATATTAAGCCGTGTGCCTATAACACTTGAGGGTTGCTTTTTTTCTTTTATATTCATCTACTCGAAATGGGGTTTAAATTCCGCGCTGCTTGGTACTTCGCCTTCCCAGCGTGCAAGGATTTCATCCTGCTTTTGAATAAGAGTAGTAGGTATCTTCAATACATCATTATACGCACCCTCGGCAAAACCGTCTACTGTATCCATATCGTAAAATTCTAATGTCGCACTATCCTGGTAGTTGTTCTTTTCGATAAAATGATTGAGTTTATTTTTTGTAGTCTCGCATTTTGCGCAATCTTTCTTGCCAAATACCTTAATCTTCATCTCTTGCTCCTTCGATTTAAATTCCTTGTGATAATTACCTATAAAGTGCTTAGCTTAAGCTACGGAATAATTTGTGGGGCAAGCCTGCCTGTCTCCAAGCTCTCCAAGCTTAGACTTGTTCCAGTTATTTATACGGCTGTAATAGCCAACTATCCTCGTCATACCATATACATCATCCGAATCACACGCGCTGCATGTATCCTTTAAACCATTATCTTTATTATGGCACGAATTACATATAGTAAATTCCGGGGATATAGTAAGCTGCGCTGCCTGGGTCTTATAAAATGTCTTCTCCACAAGATTCATTATAGACTCTTTTGATGGGAGTTTCTCTCCGACAAACGCGTGGATAATAGCGCCTGATTCAATCATAGTATGAAATTTTGCCTGCTTCTGTATCCTTGTTAAAAGGTCTATAGGTGCGTTAGCCGCGAAATGAATTGAATTGGTATAGTAATACATATCATTTTCTATATCGCCTTTTATAACATTTTGCGTCTCTTCCGGATACTGCTTAAGGTCCACTTTAGCGAGTCTTCTTGCCGCGGATTCCGCCGGAGATTCCTCAAGAGAGAATTTAAGGCCGAGCCTCTTTTCCGCTTCTTTAGCCTTAATAGACATAAACGATATTATCTTAAGACCGAGTTTATACACCTCTTCGTCTTCGTGAAGCTGTTTCCCGACTAAATGCTGGACACACTCGTTTAAGCCTACTATCCCTATAATATAAGTTGCCTTCTCAAGATCAACATATGGCTTACCATCAAGCGCTATCTTACCTACCTCCCACATGGGAAGATGGGGTTTTGCCATAAGCTGCCAGATAAATTCTTTCTTCTGCTGGTGCGCTTTTATTGCCAGGCCTAAACAGCGCTCTATCTCTTTGTAAAGCTCGCCTATATTACCTCTACCGGCACGATAAGCAGCCTGTGGTAAATTGATAGTCACATTTTGGAACCCGCAAAAACGCATAGACTCAGGATGCTCTATCATGTAATTGTCTTTTATCTGCGTTCTTAGTCTGCAACACGCGGAAAGGGTCACTTCGTCTCTGTCAAAGACAAAATAAACAGATCCGTTTTCACTTGCTACCTGACACGCGTACTCGAAGAGCTCTCTCTGTTTTGGATCTGTTAAAGTGTCTTCGCTGATATGAAAATCCGCTTTTGGAAACGCGAAAGGCTTGCCATATTCATCGCCTTTTCGCCAGACGCTTAACATCGCCTTCGCGAATCGTTGGGCGATCTCTTCATAATCACCATATGTCTTTCCCGTGTACTTGCCACTTGGACCTATAGCCGGGATCTTTTTAAGGTAATTAGGAACACCTGTATGTATATTGTGATCTATAAAAAGGCTCTGGCCTCCCCTTGAAAAAGCGTTCTGCGAGGCAGAAAATATCAAATGTTGTGCCTCCTGGCGCATCTGTTCATCTGTCATACCCTCCAAATATGGCGCATACATTATGTTTATATATCCAACACCTAAAGCGCCCGCGTAATAAGCCTGCATACTGGCTAAGAATGTGTTAAGGTGCCCCGTAAGTGTACGCGCGTGCTTAGCAGGAGCGCTCTGTGTATCAAGGTTGCTAAGATGAAGGCCGTACTTCTTAATGTATTCTAATGAATGTGACGAACAATATACTCTTGTCGGATAACCAAGATCGTGAAGATGGATCTCGCCCTTCATATGCGACTCTGATATATCCTTGGAAAATATCCTCTGCAGTGCGTATTGCTTAAGCGTTGTCTCAGCAATAGCAAGGTTAATAGCCTCCGGATTATTTGAATTGATATTCGCGTTCTCTTTGCTCTTTGAGAAAACCAGGGTCTCAAGATCATAAGTAGGCATACCTATAGTAGCCTGTTGCTCAAGCTTTTTGTTTAAGCCACGGACAAAGAGCTCATTATCGACAATCTCTCTTATAAGACTGGTTGATATATGAGTAAGATTTGAATCTACTATCTTTCTCTCGACAGCAGAGGCTATCTCATTTGATAGCACTGTATCCAGGCCCGCTTCCTTCTCAAGCGCGGATGCTACCTTGGCCTTGTCCCAGGAAAGAATTTCATCTTTTGTTAACGGGGTAACCATAAGCGCTATATCAGTGGAACTAGTGTCATGCCTTTTCTTTTTTCTTACACGCAGGTCTTTTCTGATTTCTTTACGATGTTCTCTATAAAGTATGTATCGTTTCGCGGTCTTCGCGTGGCCTGTCTCTATTAGAATCTTTTCAACTACATCCTGTACCTCTTCTATCGAGGGATTTTTGGAGCCATACTTGTTGCGCAAAAAGAGGGTTACTACTGACGCGAGTTCTTCTGCCATCCGTCTGTCTTCGCCGCCCGCTGCCTTTGCCGCTTTATAGATAGCGTCTGTTATCTTGGATTTATCAAACGATACTACCCGTGTATCTCTCTTAGTTACCGAATCAAAATACCCTTGCTTTTTCTCCGCGTCGTTGCTTTGCTTAGTCTCCATTCTTCCCCCTCTTTAATTGTATAAAATATCCAGCATCTAGTATCTAGTGTCTAGCGCGGCTTAGCTAAAACATATTTTAGCTCTTTCATAAACTCTGTCACATCCTTGAATTCCCTGTAAACTGAGGCAAAGCGCACATAAGCTACCTCATCAAGGCCATGCAATTTCTTCATTACCATCCCGCCTATCTGTGAAGATTGCACCTCTTTCTCGTGTTTTCTCTGCAACGTCCTCTCTACATCATCGACGAGACGTTCTATCTTATTCGCGCTTACCGGCCTTTTCTCGCATGATTTTAATATGCCGGATATAAGCTTGTTACGATCAAAGGCCTGGCGCTGTCCGTCTTTCTTTACTACCATAAGCGCCATGTCTTCTATGTGCTCGTATGTAGTAAAGCGCCTCTGGCATTTTAAGCATTCTCTTCTTCTTCGTATGGAGTCGGTTTCTGAACTTGCTCGGGAATCAACTACCTTATCTTCCTTGTAGCCGCAATAGGGACATCTCATGCGATAGGTCTTTCTTTTTATCTTAGGTAAGGATCAATGTATTAAAAACACACATCATGTGGTAGTGGTGAATAAGTGTACACCCTATATATTGTATTGTCAAACAGTTACAAGTGGCGATTTAGCCAAATTTCAGCGAAGGAACTCTCTATATCTCTTATAATCTACTAAAATCTACCTTTTTCTTGCTTTTTTACAATATGCCTGACATTGACCCCTGCCTCCTTAAAAAAGGCGCTTGCCATCTCATCCGGATAGCCCTCTGAGATCACTATCTCTTTTATGCCCGCGTTAATAATCATCTTAGCGCAGATCACGCACGGCAAGGTAGTGCAATAAAGAGTTGCTTTGCTAAGCCCGATGCCATAAAGAGCTGCCTGGATAATAGCGTTTTGTTCCGCGTGAAGGCCCCTGCAGAGCTCGTGCCTCTGCCCGGATGGGATCTTGAGTTTATCGCGAAGGCAGCCTACAACATCGCAATGAGAGATACCCTTAGGTGCGCCATTGTACCCTGTTGACAATAAATGCTTGTTCTTCACGATAACCGCGCCTACTTTACGCCTTAGACATGTTGAGCGCTCTGAGGCAAGATAAGCAAGTTTTAAAAAATAGGTGTCCCAATCAGGACGCTTTAATCGGTGTTCGATGTTAGGCTTACAGTTTGCGGATTTTGCGTGTTGGATTTTGGTTTTTGGTTTTTTCATACTTTTCATAGTAGTGTTCGTGATTTGTATATAGGGAATTTTTTAGTAAGTACAGATACGGCGGACCTTACCTCTCTTACCCTTTTCTTGTTGGATGGAAAAGATAATACAACATCTATCAGCTCGGCGATATACCTCATCTGTGATTCTTTCATGCCGCGCGTAGTAAGCGCGGGACTGCCTAATCTTATGCCACTTGCTACAAGAGGTGATTGCGCGTCATATGGTATAAGATTTTTATTAACAGTGATACAGGCCTTATCTAATACCGCTGATGCCTCTTTGCCTGTTATGCCTCTTGATTGAAAGACATCGACAAGCAGCATATGATTATCTGTCCCGCCTGATACTATTCTGTAGCCTAACTTTTTTAACTGCTCAGATAAAGCATGAGCGTTTTTTACAGTCTGGACTTGCTTTTTCCTAAACCGCTCTGTCTGCGCCTCTTTAAACGCAGCGGCCTTTGCGGCGATTATATGCATCAGGGGTCCACCTTGTAAGCCGGGAAAGACCATATAATCTATGGGTTTAGCAAACTCTTTTCTGCAAAGAATAAAACCACTCCTAGGCCCGCAAAGTGTCTTATGTGTCGTACTTGTTACAAACTCCGAATATGGCACCGGATTAGGGTGGCATCCCGCTGCTACGAGTCCCGCGATATGCGCCATATCCACCATAAGCATAGCACCTGTCTTATCACAGATCTCTCTTAAGCGCTTCGCGTGTATTGTTCGAGAGTAAGCACTCGCGCCGGCTATGAGCAGTTTTGGCTTATGTTTTTTTGCTAAGGAGAGGATCACGTCATAATCAAGCCTCTCTGTCTTTTTGTCTACCCCGTAGGGAATAATCTTGAAATATTTCCCTGAAAAATTTAAAGGGTGCCCATGCGTAAGATGACCCCCACAAGCAAGATCCATCGCGAGAATCTTATCGCCGAATTTAAGCTGGCTCAAGACTGTTGCCATGTTCGCGCTTGAACCTGAATGTGGTTGTACATTCGCGTGCTCTGCCTTATAAAGCTTCTTTGCCCTATCGATAGCGAGGCTCTCTACAACATCCACATGCTCGCAACCACCATACCAGCGCCTGCCGGGATAGCCTTCGGCGTATTTGTTAGTCAATACAGAGCCCTGAGCCTCCAATACAGCGTCCGTAGCGTAATTCTCACTTGCGATAAGCTCAAGATTGTCCTGTTGTCTCTTCTGCTCTCCAGTAATAGCCTTGTACAGCGCTCTGTCATTTTTTTTGATCGCATTCATTACTTTTTTCTCCTATAGTACCCTGTGTATTTTTATAAGCTTTTCTCTAACTTTTTTATCTGCCTTACCCTGCGTGCGTGCCTTCCCCCAAGCGCCTTTGTCTTGAGCCAAATAGATACAAGCTTCTTAGCAGATGCTGGCTTAACATACGCCGCGCCCAATGCCAAGACATTGGCATCATTATGTTCGCGGCTGAACCGGGCCTGTGGTATGTTGGAGCATAGCGCGGCCCTTATTCCCCTTACCTTATTTGCCACAATAGAGTTTCCTATTCCGCTGGTACATATTACTATTGCCCTGTCCGCCTTCTTCTTACTTACCAGGGATGCTGCCTCATAACTGTATTGCGGATAATCACAGCTTTCATCGTTAAAACATCCTACATCAATAATGTTATGGCCCTTATCTTTAAGATAATCTATAAGAGATCGTTTAAGCTTAAAACCGCCATGGTCAGAACCTAGTGCTATTTTCATCTGCTTTTACCCCTTACATTAATGTGGAGATTTTATTTTTTTTACTATCTCTTGTGTTAATTCACGGATTTCATCGCGCACACTTCTATATACCATTACAGGCTGCCCTATAGGGTCAGCTATATTTTTATCTCCCTCTGTCGCGCCGGCAAACTCTTTATAAAAAAAGATCTTTTTGTCCGTGCCCGCAACCTCACGTTGCACGCAATCCTTATGCATCTGCGACATAACCAGAATAATGTCCGCTCTTTCTGCAAGCGCGCTATAAAAAGCTGTTGATAAATAAGTGGATATATCGATATCCAGTTCATTCATTACTTCAACCGCGGTCTGAGTAGGCGGCTGCCCATCTATCGCTGATATTCCTGCCGATGTAATCTCAAACCCATCCTCTGCTTTAAGGTATTTTTTTAAAAAACCCTCTGCCATAGGAGAGCGGCACGCGTTGCCGGTGCATAATACAAGTATCTTTCGGATATCACTCATACTGTGATTGAATATATTGCTCCAACGCGTCTGCTATCGCGCCCTTTCGCAATATTTTAAATGGTTTAATTGTACAATCCAAGACCGTAGATTCAATGCCGCCTGACTTGCCGGAATCATCTATTATCACGTCTATCAGACCGTTAAAACTCTTGGTAACATCTTCTATTGAGGTTAAAGCGCTTTCCCCTGAAAGGTTCGCGCTTGTTACGGCGAGTGGGCTGTCTATCGCTGAAAGTATCGCAAGAGCGACTTTATTATCAGG
>CAZDLP010000028.1:1222-3165 GCA_964506565.1 uncultured Planctomycetia bacterium | reverse complement strand
ATAATACTTGTTTTCATTTTTTAAGTACTTTTGCGGCAAGAGATTGCTTGTATTTATCAAGTTTCTTTTGTAGCACCTTATTCTTTAGCGCCAGGATTTGCGTCGCGTATACCGAAGCGTTTACAGCGCCTGCTTTGCCTATTGCCATACAACCTACCGGAATACCGGAAGGCATCTGTACGGTAGAGAACAATGAATCAACGCCGCCCAACGCCTTTGTTCCAATAGGAACCCCGATAATAGGAAGCGTAGTATGCGCCGCTATTACTCCTGCTAAATGCGCCGCCCCTCCTGCTGCCGCTATTATAACCTGATAGCCTTTTGTTGAAGCTGTGCTAGCAAATTTAATAGTCTGCTTAGGCGTTCTGTGCGCCGATAGAACCTTGACATCATAGCCCACGCCAAATGCCTTAAGCACATCTATCCCGTGCTGCATAATAGGCATATCAGACTTGCTTCCCATAATAATTGCGACTTGCTTATTTACCATCTTCTTATCTCCTTAATGAGCTTTTAGTTCTTAATCCTTTCGAGCGCCTTAAAGCCTATGTCTTTTCTATACTGCATACCGTTGAAATGTATCAAAGAAACAGCCTCATACGCCCTGTCTATCGCTTGCTTAATATTATCAGCGATAGCTGTAACAGCAAGTACGCGGCCTCCGTTTGTCTCATATCCCTTTGCACCTGTCGCATTTTGCGCTAATTTTGTACCGGCATGAAAGAGAATAACATCATTCACCTTTAGCGCATTATCTAAGCCTTCTATCGGTAGGTTCTTTTTATAGCTTCCCGGATAACCTTCTGAAGCACAGACCACCGAGACGCAAACACGTTTATCGATCTCTACGCTTATCTCCCCGATTGTTCCGTTCAATGAGGCTTCTATAATATCCAAAAGATCTGTTTTCAACCGCGGCAATATGGCCTGTGTCTCCGGATCTCCAAAACGAACATTAAATTCCAAAACATACGGCTCATTATCCACAATCATAAGCCCGATATATAAGATTCCTTTATATGGGGTGCCTTCTTTATAAAGTCCCTCTATAATCGGCTGTATAACCCTGGTCCTTATCTTCGCTTCTAATATTTTGTCTATTACCGGCGCCGGTGAATACGCTCCCATGCCGCCTGTGTTAGGGCCCTGGTCGTTTTCCAATGCTCTTTTATGGTCCTGACTTGATGGGAAAAGAATAAAATCCTTACCATCACTTACCAGTATTATAGACGCCTCTTCGCCTGCCAGGCAATCTTCTATCAATATTCTTTCTCCGGCAGGGCCAAACTCTTTATCAGACATCAAAGAATCTATGGTAGATAGAGCTTCTTTTTCTGTATGCGCTATAATTACACCTTTACCCGCACAAAGTCCATCTGCCTTGATTACAAGAGGTAAACTTTTTTCCTTTATAAATGCCTTTGCTTCATTGGCATCGTCAAATGCCCTAAAATCCGCTGTTGGAAGCCCAAACCTTTCCATTGTCTCTTTTGCGAAAATCTTGCTACCCTCTAGCATTGCCATAACCTGATCAGGGCCAAATATCTTACGCTCTTCTCCTTTAAAGGAATCGACTATGCCATTTACCAGCGCGGCCTCAGGCCCAACTACTGTGATATCTATGTTATTGGTTTTTACAAAATTTAAGAGCTCGGCGATATCATCTGCCTTGATATCTACACACTCCGCTATATCCGCGATTCCGCCGTTTCCCGGAGCGCAATAAAGCCTGGCAACCCTTTTGCTTTGCGCTATCTTCCAGCAAAGAGCATGTTCTCTCCCGCCTGAACCGATTACTAATATTTTCATATCAGCCTTACCTTCTCAGCGCCTTTTTCCACTTCTCCGATAACCCATGCTTTTATTTTATTTTTATTAAGCAGCGCCTGGGCTTTTTGTACATCTCCCGGCTGTAAGACAATCGCCATGCCTATACCCATATT
>CAZDLP010000028.1:0-1122 GCA_964506565.1 uncultured Planctomycetia bacterium | reverse complement strand
TCATATTCACCGGGCTTATACATATCAGGCATCTCAGCTGTTTCGCCGCCTATCAAGGCATAGCCCGTCTCTTTGCAAGCCGAGACAATGCCCTTCATCACACTCTTGAGTATAGGAAGCTTGATCCTGCCTGTTGAGATATAGTCTAAAAAGAATAATGGTGCTGCCCCTGTTGTAGCGACATCGTTTACACACATACCGACAAGGTCACAACCAACCCACTGGTGCACACCTAAGCTTTGGGCAATAAGAAGTTTTGTGCCGACACCGTCTGTTGAGGATACAAGTACAGGCTCCTTGTATTTGCTTTTATCGATCGCGAAGAGGCCGCCAAAGGAACCTATATCACAAAGCACTTGACTCTTCTTGGTTGAGGCCGCCATAGGGGCTATCTGCCGCACAAAAAGATTTCCTTTTGAGATATCGACACCTGAATCTTTATAGCTTAAGTGCTTCTTGCTTTTCATCCTAGTCTACTACCAACTTTAGCACTTCCTGGTATGTCTCTTCTATGTTACCTAAGTCTCTGCGGAATCTATCCTTATCCATCTTTCTCTTGGATTTCTTTTCCCAAAGCCTGCAGGTGTCAGGCGATATCTCATCCGCCAGTATTATCTCGCCCTTGCACCTGCCGAATTCAAGCTTAAAATCTACCAGATCAAGATTTTTACTCGCGAAAAACTCTATTAATATATCATTTATCTTAAATGACATGGCTTGTATCTTATCGAGCTCCTCACTTGTCGCTATCTTTAGCGCTTTTATATGGAAATTATTGATAAGCGGATCATGCAGCGCGTCTTCTTTGTAATGATATTCAAATACAGGCTCATCGAGTATGATGCCTTCATCAAGGCCTAAAAGCTTTGCCATACCCCCTGCCACGATATTGCGCATAGTAACCTCAAGCGGGACTATCTCGACCTTCTTAACAGCCATATCCCTGTCATTTAAGCACTCAATAAAATGAGTCGGGATACCCTTTGTCTCCAAGAGCTGAAAGAGTTTTGTAGAAATTTTGTTATTGACCACACCCTTGTCTGTAATTGTACCTTTTTTCGTAGCGTCAAAAGCTGTGGCGTCATCCTTGAATTCCTGTATGTAAACATCAGCATCTTCTGT
>CAZDLP010000027.1:2341-12489 GCA_964506565.1 uncultured Planctomycetia bacterium | reverse complement strand
ATTACGTAATGAGTAATGATTGACAAAGCATGCCTTTTTTGGTATATTACGCACATAATGTCGCGCGAAAGAAAAAATCTTGATATTAAGCAAGCAGATTTATGGTATCTCGTGGGCCTTATCACAAGCGATGGTTATTTATCAAAAGATGGCAGGCATATTGATATCACATCAAAAGAATATGATTTTTTGCAGAACATAGTCAACAGATTAAAACTTAATAATAAGGTTACACCAAAAACAAGTGGTAGCGGAGGTACAGCCTACCGTATCCAAATTGCAAACCAGAATTTTTATGATTTTCTTTTATCAATAGGATTGATGCCTAACAAATCTTTAGTTTTGCGAGACATAGATGTTCCCCAGCAATATTTTATAGATTTTTTAAGAGGTGTAATTGATGGAGATGGTTCTATACGTCAATGGGTGCACCCATCTAATGCAGGCAAGCAATGGAGTTTGCGCATCTATTCGAGCTCAAAAATTTTTATTGTATGGTTAAGGCAACAGATAGAGGTTTTATTGAACGCAAGAGGCAAGCTACACGAAGACGAAAAAACGACACACACATTAAAATATGGGAAAATGGCAGCCAGAGAAATTTTAAGTAAGTGCTATTATGAAGGCTGTTTCGGGTTGCAAAGAAAAATTGCGTTAGCCAAAGATTGCGCACTTTCTGATAGAGGTTGGAGCAAAAGCAAAACAGTGATTACATGTTTGTAGCCGGGGTGATGAAATTGGCAAACATGACGGACTTAAAATCCGTTGGCCGAACAGGCCTTAAGGGTTCAAATCCCTTCCCCGGCACCACATTTGTATAAGGATAGATCATGGATTTAGAGATATTGCGGCATAGTACAGCACATGTAATGGCACAGGCAGTGAAGAGCCTATGGCCTGATGTAAAAATAGCCATAGGTCCGGCTATAGCAGATGGTTTTTATTATGATTTTGATAAAGCAGAGCCGTTTTTACCGGAAGATCTTGCTAAGATAGAGCAGGAGATGGCTGACATAATTAATAGGAATCAAACATTCCAACGAGAGCTTATTGCCAAAGGCGAAGCGCTTAAATTGTTTAAAAATGAGCCGTACAAGCTCGAGCTCATAAACGAGTTACCGGATGAGGAAGTGGTAATTTATAAAAATGGTGATTTTGTTGATTTGTGCAAGGGGCCGCACTTATCTACTACAGGAGAGATAAAAGCCTTTAAGCTGTTGAGTGTAGCCGGTGCTTATTGGCGCGGCGATGAAAAAAAACCCATGCTTCAACGCATCTATGGTACGGCGTTTGCTTCACGAAAAGACCTTGCTAAGCATATACAGATGCTGGAAGAAGCAAAGAAGAGAGATCATAGAAAGCTTGGGCGCGAGTTGGAACTTTATATAACAGACGATATAGTAGGCGCGGGCCTGATTATATATCAACCAAAAGGGGCGCTGTTACGGACTGTTATCGAAGATTGGGAAAAGGCGGAGCATCTGAACAGAGGTTATGATCTTATCATAAGCCCACATATATTGAAGTCTGATATTTGGGTACGTTCAGGACATTACGAATTTTATAAAGAGAATATGTATATCTTTGATGTCGAGGGCGCGGAGTACGCGGTAAAGCCTATGAACTGCCCGGCGCACATGCTTGTTTATAAAACAAAAACAAGAAGCTACAGGGATCTACCATTAAGATTTTTTGAATTAGGCAGCGTCTATAGGCGCGAAAAAAGCGGCGTATTACATGGACTGCTCAGGGTGCGCGGGTTTACACAGGATGACGCGCATATATTTTGCTTACCTGAGCAATTAAAAGATGAGATAGAATTAGTCATAGATTTTGTGATAGACGCAATGGTTGTCTTCGGGTTTGAGGACTATATGGTAGAAATAAGTACAAGGCCGGAAAAGTCCATAGGAACAGACAAGGATTGGGAGTCTGCCACCCTGGCACTTGAAGAGTCTTTGAAATCCAAGAACATCAAGTATGATATAAATGAAGGAGACGGGGCTTTTTACGGGCCCAAGATAGATATCAAGCTCAAAGACGCGCTCGGCCGCTTTTGGCAGTGTGCTACCATACAATGCGATTTTGCGTTACCAGAGCGGTTTGAGCTGGAATACGCGGCACAGGACGGCAGCGTGCAACGCCCTGTTATGATCCACAGGGTGCTACTAGGTAGCATGGAGCGCTTTATCGGTGCACTGATCGAACATTATGCTGGTGCCCTACCCCTATGGCTTGCACCGGAACAGGTCCGCATAGTTCAGATTACAGATAACCAGTGTAAATATGCTGAGGCCATATCTAATGCTCTTAAAAAAGTCGGCTTTAGGATCAAGCTGGATGCCCGGAATGAGACTATAGGATATAAAATACGAGAAGCGCGCACACAAAAAATACCTTATATTATTATTATCGGGGAGAAGGAAGAGGCTTCAGGCAAGATAGCTGTTAGAAGTAGAGAGAAAGGTGATGAGGGAGAAGCCCTGTTGAGCGATTTTATAGAGAGGCTGTCACATCAGGCGCGGAATAAAGTATAATACGAAATAATAATCGGTTGCAATAAACCAAAAGAAGCAACTTGTATACGAAAGGAGGAGGCTATTACACAAAAGCGTTTAAGAGTCAATGAGCAGATAAGAATAAGCGAGATCCGGGTTGTAGGGGCCGCAGGAGAACAGCTTGATGTGATGAGTCCTCAGGACGCATTACTCATAGCTCGTGAAGCAGGCATGGATCTTGTAGAGGTGGCACCAACATCCAGGCCGCCGGTCTGCAGAATCATGGATTACAGCAAGCATAAATATGACCAGGACAAGAAGCAGAAAGAAGCCAGAAAGCGCCAGCACACCGTGAAGCTAAAAGAGGTGCGGTATAAGGCCAGAATAGAAGAGCATGATTACCAGACAAAGCTTGCTCATATAAAGGACTTTATGGAAAAGGGGAGCAAGGTCAAGATCAGCTTACGTTTCCGGGGCAGAGAACTAGCGCATCAAGAGCTAGGAGGCGCTTTATTGGATAGGATAATAAACGACATATCCAGCATAGGTGAGCCGGAAAAGCGCCCATCTCGAGAAGGCCGATTTCTGAATATGGTGCTAATACCAAAATAAAGTAAGTCCTTGTTTTTTTTCGGATATGTCTTACGCCGCAGGCATAACAGCGGGTTTCGTGTAGGTCTGCTATCCGGTAGGCAAAGATTTAATATAGATTCTTCGTTGCGAGTACACTAAGTTAGCGTGAGAAAAGAAGTTTTGTTTAGAATTATATATCTACGAAAGGTAAAGATTATGCCAAAACTCAAGACAAGAAAGGCAGTCAAAAAACGTGTAACAATTACTAAAACAGGGAAGGCCAAGGCGAAAAAATCATTTTCCGGCCATCTCATGACAAGCAAAAACAGAAAACGCAAGCGCAACTTGAAGCAAAAAGCTGTGCTTACAAAAACCGAGTCTGCTAAATTAAGAAAAATGATTGTTTAGCAGCTGAGGTTTATCGAAGGAGCAAATCATGGCAAGAGTAAAACATGGTGTCGCGTCAAGAAAAAAAAGAAAGAAAGTCTTAAAGGCTGCCAAGGGTTATGTAGGAGGGCGCAGTAAGCTTTTTAGGACAGCGAAAGAGACCGTTATGCGGGCAGAGGCCTATTCTTATAGAGACAGAAAGGTAAAGAAGCGCACTTTTCGTTCTTTATGGATAGTGAGGATCAACGCTGCTTGCAAGGTAAATGGCCTGACATACGCGCGCTTTATCAACGGGCTAAAACACGCGAAGGTATTACTTGATAGAAAAATGCTAGCAGAGATAGCGGTTTCACACAAGACCGCTTTTAAGCGCCTCGTAGAGCTTACAAAACCACAAGCCGCAAGTAAATAATTTTTTATGAAGAAAATCAGACTACAGCCCTCACAGGTAATAGTTTTAAGCTTTTTTTTCGTAATCTTAGCAGGTGCTGTCTTGCTTAGCTTGCCGCTGTCTACGGCAGGCAACCAGAGCCCGGGAATTATTGACAGCTTATTTACAGCTACAAGCGCCACCTGCGTTACAGGGCTTATAGTTAAAGATACAGGCAGTTTCTTTTCACCTTTTGGAAGACTTGTGATACTCTGCCTGGTTCAGGCAGGTGGCCTTGGGATAATGACATTTTCAACGATGTTCGCTATCTTGTTAGGCAGAAAACTTTCAATATCGCAAAATATGACAATAAAGAGCGCGCTTGGCCACACAGAGATAGAGGGCTTAAGGCGGCTCATTTTTTATATTATAGCATTTACTTTTAGCATAGAGGCGATCGGAGCGTTAGCGCTTTATATCAGATGGGCAGCTACAACAGGCTGGCCGAAATTACTTATAGCGGAGCGCGCGATATTTCACGCGGTCTCCGCTTTTTGCAACGCAGGTTTTTCATTATTTTCATCGAGCCTATCCGATTTTGCTTCGGATGGCGTTACAATGGCCATAATTTCGATTCTTATAGTGATAGGCGGTATGGGTTTTGTTGTTTTTCTCGATATCCCAAAACTAAAATTTTGGAGGAAAGACAGGCGCCTGATACTTTCTCGTATAAGCTTACAGACCAAGATAGTTGTTCTGGTAACACTGCTCCTGATTGTAATAGGCGCTTTAGGCATATACTTTTTAGAAAATAATTCCGCTCTTTATGGAATGAGCCTTAGGGAGAAGGTAACATCTTGTGTCTTTACATCTATTACACCAAGAACAGCAGGCTTTAACATTCTTAACACAGCGACATTAAGGCCTGCCACGCTTTTTATGCTTATTATCCTGATGTTCATAGGAGCGTCTCCCGGTTCAACGGGAGGGGGTATTAAAACAGTTACATTTGGCATCGTTATTGCCGCGCTATATTCAATGTTTAGAAATGAGGGCAGGATACACCTTTTTGGGCGGACAATCCCAAAGGATACGTATCGCCGTGCAGCGGTAATAGTATTTCTCGCTTTATCCGTGGTTATCTGTTCTACTTTTCTGCTCTCCGCGACAGAGACGGCCGTGGCCCAGAGTAGCCATTATTTTTTAGGCATGCTTTTTGAGTCAACCTCTGCTTTCGGGACAGTTGGTTTGTCCACCGGGATTACGCCTAATCTGACGCCTTTAGGAAAGATTATAATTATGATTACCATGTTTGTAGGCCGTGTAGGTCCACTTACGCTCGCGCTTGCGCTCGCGATGCGCAGAGAAAAGCTCTCGTTTAGGTATCCGGAAGAGACACTTATGGTTGGGTGATAGATACTAGATACTAGATGCTTGATGCTGGATGCAAGACACAAGGATAGCGAGCGCGGTTAAAAAAGTTAAAAGGTTATAAAAGTTACAAAAGCTAAAAAGCAAAAACACCTTAACCTTAACCTTACCTCTATATAAAAGGGAGAAGATAAGATGAGACAATTTGCCGTAGTCGGGTTGGGAAGATTTGGTTCAAGCGTTGCGGAAACCTTGAGTAGCAAGGGGTGTCAGGTGCTGGCTATTGATACAGATGAGGAAAAGGTTCAGGACCTTTCAGAGCTAGTGGCTCAGGCAGTCTGTGTTGACGCTACGGATGAGAAAGCGCTAAAGGCTGTGGGCATAGAGCCTGTCGATGTAGCGATAGTAAGTGTAGGGGGCAATATAGAGTCCTCAGTCTTAATCACTTTGGTGCTTAAAGAGATAGGCATAAAAGAGGTTATCGCGAAAGCAGTTACAAAAGACCATGGTAAGGTACTGGAAAAGGTTGGAGCTGACAGGGTGGTATTTCCTGAACGGGACATGGGCATAAGAATAGCCAATGCGCTTACGTCGCCAAAAGTAAGCGAATACATCGATCTCTCCTCAGAGTGCAGCATAATCGAAATAAAAGCACCGGAAGAGTTTATAGGCAAGAGCCTGAAGAATTTGAATTTACGTGTCGAGTTTGGTTTGAATATCGTGGCGATTAAAAGCAAAGACGCAAAAGGCGAGGAAGTGATCAATCCTACGCCAGAGGCAGATTACAAGATCAGGCCGCAAGATAAACTTATGATAGTTGGCCCCAATGCTAATATTGAAAAGCTTAAAAAGAAAGCATAAGACTTATGCAAGAGCGTTTACATAGCGCAGAGCAGGAAGCCGTTGGTGAGATAGATGCTGCCCAGACCCGGGATGATTTAGAGCAGGTTAGGGTGAAATATCTTGGTAGAAAGGGTATTGTCGCGCAATTTTTTAAGGAATTGGGCGCAGTCTCGGCGGATAAGAGAGCCAGTGTCGGACAAGCCCTTAACAGGCTTAAAGGTGTGTTGGCCCAGGATATTAAGCAGCGCGAAGACGAGTTATCACTTAATACCGATGCAGCAGATAGCGCGAGCGTGGATATTACTATGCCGGGCGTGGATCCGGGCATAGGCAGGCTCCACCCGGTTACAAAGACATTGAATGATATATGCGGCATCTTTTCTCATATGGGGTTCGCTGTTGTTGAGGGGCCGGAGATAGAGACAGAGTTTAATAATTTTGAGGCATTAAATATACCTCTCGAACACCCTTCAAGGGATACCTTTGACACGTTCTATGTAGATACAAAGGATTTTGATACAGATACAGAAAAAAGAAGGCTTCTAAGAAGCCACACTTCACCGGTACAGATACGGTATATGCAAAACACAAAACCACCGTTTTCAATAGTAGCGCCGGGCAAGGTCTTTCGCCCGGACGCGACAGACGCGAGCCATTCTTTTATGTTTTTTCAGGTGGAGGGGTTGGTTGTTGGCAAAGATATCAATTTCGCGCACCTGAAATGGACGCTTTACGAATTTGCCAGGCAATGTTTCGGCACATCCTCAAAGGTTAGGTTCAGGCCTCATTTTTTTCCATTTACAGAACCAAGCGCTGAGGTCGACATATCATGCATGATATGCAATGGCGAAGGTTGTAGGGTATGCTCACATAGCGGGTGGCTTGAGATACTTGGCGCCGGGATGGTGGACCCGAATGTGTTTGACGCGGTAAATATAGACCCTAATCAATATAGTGGCTTTGCCTTTGGCATGGGTGTCGAAAGAATAGCCATGCTTAAGCATGGCATTGACGATATACGTTTATTATACGAAAACGATATAAGGTTCTTAAAACAATTTTAATATGAAGATATCATACGAGTGGCTCAGGGAGTACGTAAGTACAAAATTACGCGCGCAAAATCTTGCCTCCAAACTTACGATGGCGGGGCACGAGGTTTCTGCCATTACAAGGCAGGGCGATGATTTTATTTTTGAAATGGAGATTACGGCAAACAGAGCAGACTGTCTTTCTCATTTAGGAATAGCGCGTGAGGTTGTCGCGATAACAGGCAAAGAGCCAAGGGTGCCGGACATAAAGATTAAGAAGAAAGTGTTAACAGGCACATCATCGCTTAAGGTAGCCATAGAGAATAAAGCGGCGTGCTCGCGGTATATCGGCCGCGTTATCCATAATGTCAAGGTTGCTCCGTCGCCGAAGTGGCTCGTAAAGAGGTTAGAGTCTGTGGGCGTACGCTCAGTCAATAATATAGTAGATATAACTAATTTTGTTCTTTTTGAAACAGGCCAGCCCCTGCACGCGTTTGACGCGGATAAACTTTCAAGGCATGAAATCGTTGTGCGTAACGCAAAAGCTAACGAAGGCATTATTACAATAGATGGCGTAGAAAGAAAATTATCCCCAAACACGCTTGTTATTACAGATGGGCTATCGCCTATTGCGGTAGCAGGTGTTATGGGAGGTAAAGATACAGAAGTAACAGAGCGTACAGAGAACATATTGTTAGAGAGTGCGTATTTTGACCCCGTAAGTGTGCGGCGAACAGCTTTTGCTCTTGGGATAAGCACAGATTCAAGTTACAGGTTTGAAAGAGGAGTAGACTTTGGCGGCATCCTCCTTGCCTCTGACCGAGCAGCGTCATTAATATGCGATATAGCGAAAGGTCAGCCAGGCGATATAAAGGATGTGGGGATAAAGAGGCAGCCTGTTAACAAGATTGTTTTAAGGGTGGAATACTTGAATAAGATACTGGGCACTACGTTAAAGCCAGCGGAGATAATCGCTATACTTTCCCGCTTAGGCTATAGCGTAAAGATAGCGACCGATTTGGTGGTGACAGCCCCGACATACCGCGGCGACACAACAAGAGAGGCAGATCTTATAGAAGAAGTAGCGAGAATATACGGATATGACAATATCGTGCCTTGCCCGCTAAAGGTAGTTACTACTTGCGAGGATGCGCAGTCAAAGGATTTTGCTAAAAAGAGGGAGATGACAAAGCAGATACTTGTCGGATCAGGATTTAACGAGATAATAACTTACAGTTTGATTAGCAGTGATATCGTCAAGGGCACAGCTTTTTCAGGAGAAGACTTAGTGAGGATTAAAAACCCGCTAAGCAAAGAGCAGGATACAATGCGCTCATCGCTGTTACCCGGTATGTTAAAGACAGTAGCTTATAATATTAGCAGACAGGTTTATGACATTAAGCTGTTTGAGTTATCTAATGTTTATTTTCAAAAAGAGTCGGATTACAGCGAGGAGCCATCGCTTGCTATGGCTCAATACGACAGATCCCCCGCAAAAGGCAACCAAGGTGATTATGCAGTTTCAGGGCTGTTCCGAGTAAAAGGCGTTGTATCGGAGCTAGGGAGGCGCTTAGGCATAAAAGAGCTCGTTTATGAAAAGACTACGCATCCTGCCTTTGAAAAAGCAGAGGCAGCAGCTTTATTATCAGGTAACATTATGCTGGGCACAATAGGAAGAGTCAATGAACAAACGTTACGTGCGTTTAATATCAAGGGCCAGCTTTTTATAGCGGAGATTAACTTTAATATGCTGGTGGCGCGCGCACGGCTGGAACGCTATTACAGTCCATTGCCACGGTTTCCTTATTCTTATAGAGATGTATCTTTTTCTATAGATCCCACTATATCGTACAGCGAGCTAACAGGTTTTTTTAAGAAAACAGGCGGGGCCCAACTAAAAGAGATAAAGCTCCTTAGTGAGTATCACGGCAAGGAGATAGACAAGAGGCACAAGGCCCTGGCGATCAGGATGATATTCTCGTCTAAGGAGAAAACGCTTACAGAAGAAGAGATCGATATAGCAGACACCGCTATAAGAGAAGGCTTAAAAGAAAAATTTAACGCGGCCCTACGATAATATCTTGATTTCACGCAAAAAGATTGATATAGTAAAAGTATCCCTGCTGTGTGCGTGGCGCTTCGATGTAACTTTGAGCCAACACCTTTATACCGGGAACCCGATGTAACAAGAGACAATGGCATGCTCTTGACGTCAAAGAGAAGCCAGAATGCTTGGATAGGGCACCCACTTAAATATAAGGGTTCAAAGTCCATCAGTTGCCCGGCACGTGCGGGGACGTTTTCGTAGTGCGATACAAACCTACAATACCATGGACCTTTTTAATCCCCAAAAGAATTTTCTAAAAGATTTGCCGCTTGCTGTACGCGTGCGCCCGCAGACATTAGACGCCTTTATGGGCCAAAGACATATAATAGGCCCGGATAAGCTTTTAAATCGTGCTATCGATGCGGATAAGGTGCATTCTCTTATTTTATACGGCCCAAGTGGGGTAGGCAAAAATTGCCTTGCCTATATCATAAGCAATATTACAAAGGCTCATTTTGATGAGATTAATGCTGTATCATCCAATGTAGCCCAGATGCGCAAGCTAATAGAAGCAGCGAAAATAAGGCGTGCCGCTACAGCGCACAGGACGATACTCTTTATCGATGAGATTCACCGTTTTAATAAGGCGCAGCAGGACGTTCTCATGCCGTATGTGGAGAACGGAGACGTTACCTTAATAGGAGCCACTACTCACAACCCTTTCTTTTTTATAGCACCGGCACTTATATCGCGCTCACTCGTATTTGAGCTGCAGCGTTTAAGTGAGGGGGAGCTGGTGGATATATTAAAAAACGCCTTGGCAAATAAAGATAAGGGGTTTGGAAGGCACAAGATAAAGATAGATGAGAAGGCGCTCGCGTTTCTCGCGAAGATATCAGATGGTGACGCGCGCCGTGCGCTAAACGCGCTTGAGATAGGTGTCTTGACTACGCCAGCGCAAAAAAACGGTTGCGTACATTACACATTAAAGGTAGCACAGGAGTCTATACAGAAAAAAGCCGTAGTAT
>CAZDLP010000027.1:0-2241 GCA_964506565.1 uncultured Planctomycetia bacterium | reverse complement strand
GTACATTACACATTAAAGGTAGCACAGGAGTCTATACAGAAAAAAGCCGTAGTATATGACAAAGATGGCGATGGGCATTACGATACAATATCAGCATTTATAAAATCAATGCGTGGCTCAGATCCTGATGCCGCGTTGTACTGGCTAGCAAAGATGCTATATGCAGGGGAAGATCCTCGTTTTATAGCACGCCGTATTGTGATTTGCGCGGCAGAAGATGTAGGAAACGCTGATCCACAGGCCCTGATACTGGCAAGCGCGGCGTTAAGTATCTCAGAGTTTGTCGGTATGCCTGAGGCGCGCATCCCACTTGCCCAGGCAGTGACATATATCGCGACAGCGCCTAAATCTAACGCGGCGTATATGGGCATAGAAAAGGCCATGGATGACGTTGTCCATGGCAGGACGCTTGAGGTGCCTACACATCTTAAGGACGCAAGCTACAAGGGTGCCAAGGAGTTGGGTCGTGGCAAGGACTACAAATACGCGCACGCGTATAAAGACCATTATGTGGAACAGGAATATATACCTAAAAAACAAAAGTATTATGAGCCTACAGGCATAGGCTATGAGCAAAAGATAAGAGAGTATCTTAGCAAGATAAAAAGAGACATTAGCACTCCTACTAGTTGACTTAACCCCATATATAGTGTATATATAAGGTATGAAATAAGGTATTAATTGCGCTATTAATAAGCACTTTTAAAAACATGATAATAATGAGATTAAGATGATAAAAAAAATTATAACACTTATTGTAACAATAAGTTATATCACGACCTGTAACGGCCCCTGTTATGGGTTTGGCACAAAAACCCTGTTTGCGCGTAAATCTCATGCGCAAAGGTATGTAGATGATATCACTGCAAAAGATAGCAAGGATATTCTCCAGACCCCTTCATTCCTCAGCATACCGAAAAACCTTGGACGCATAGTCGAATACCATAAGGGAAACAATGAGAAGCTGGTAATTCATATCCAGGATCGCCATATAGATCCGGTTACTCAGAACAATATAGCGTCAATCATAGAAATTCTAAACGTAGAGCACAACATCTACCTTATGTGTCTAGAAGGCGCTTCAAAAGAGCTCGATACATCGTTTTATAATAGTTTTGAGGATGCGGCACTTAAGAAGAAAATAGCGGAAGTCTTTGTGCAACAAGGCCTCTTTACGGGCCCAGAACTCTATAAGATAACTAATACGGAAAATTACATGAGGGCGGTTGGCGCGGAAGATAGTAAATTATATCTAAAGCATCTTGCCAGTTATAAGGATAATCAGGTTAACAAAGATTCGGTTGTAAGGTTGCTTAAGCGCATGGATAGTGCAACAGACGCTCTCAAGAATCACGCTTACACTAAAAAATTGCTCGCATTTGACAAGGTTTCTCGCGCCTATGCCAATAAGCAAGTTGATTTGCCTGAATATCTTGTCCAGTTGAAAGAGTATGCAGCCAAGGCCAATATATCGTTAGAGGAGTACGCTAATCTTAGCAAATTTATCCGTCTTACAGAAAAAGAGAGCAAGATAGATTTTAAAGCAGCGGAAGGGGAAAGAGAATCACTGATAAGATATCTTTCAGAGCATCTGCCTAAAGAAGAGGTGCGGGAGCTGGTCCGGTTAAGCCTTGATTTTCGCTTGAATAAGGTATCGGATATTCTGTTTCATGAGTATCTGGAAGCATTAATGAATGATAACGGATTAAGCAATAAAGATTATGTAAACTTGACTGCGTATATCGATTATATACGGTCTTCAAAGGCTATAAACCATTTACAGGTCTTTGATGAAGCTCAAGATCTGGATAATAGGGTCCAACTTGCGCTTTGCGATAATGTTACGCAGGAGAAAACAGTAGAGTACGCAAGATCGATAAGCATGTTAGAAGATCTGTATAATCTAAAACTTACACATCGCAACCTTGATTATATGGAAGAGCATCCACGCTCTTTTGATATCCTTAAGATAGCGAGTTTTTTACAGCGCGCTTCTTCCAACTACGGTTTAGATGTGACCATACCTGTCGCCTCACTGGCTGCAAAGAAACAGTCATTAGAGGCTTCAAGAGAATTTTATAAGTTGGCATTAAAGCGGGATATGGCGCTTACAGACAATACATTAAGGCATATGACGCGATATAAAAAGGACAAGGCGATCCTTGTTACAGGCGGCTTTCATACGCAGGGCATAACAAACATCTTAAAGGAAAAAGATATATCATACGTTGTTATCTGTCC
>CAZDLP010000026.1:8594-14500 GCA_964506565.1 uncultured Planctomycetia bacterium | reverse complement strand
GTCTTGACATGCATATCACTCTTTTCTTGACAAATCCCTGCCTTTTGCTACAATAACACCACCTTAAAAGAAAAGTGCAAGGAAACAGTTTGCATAAATCCAAAACACAGAGTAGTTTATCCCAAAAGGCGTAAGGAGACGAACGCCTTTTTTATATGAACGGAAAGTTAAAGGAATATGTCAAATCAAAAAAGAAGAAAAAATGTAAGGAATGTCGCGATTATAGCTCATGTTGACCATGGAAAGACCACGCTTGTAGATGCCCTCTTAAAGTATACCGGTGCCTATGATTTTAAAGATGGTGAAGTCGCTATAATGGATTCAAATCCTCTTGAGAAAGAGAGGGGAATTACTATCCTGTCTAAAAACGCCTCACTTCAATACAAGGGTGTACAATTTAATCTTGTCGATACACCGGGGCATGCAGATTTTGGCAGTGAAGTAGAGCGTATTCTTAAGATGGTTGACGGTGTTCTTCTTCTTGTAGATGCCTTCGAAGGCCCGATGCCACAGACCAAATTTGTTTTGAAGAAATCGCTTGAATTGCATCTAAAGCCGATACTTGTAATAAATAAGCTTGATCGTCCCCATGCCCGTCCGGATGAGGTGGCTGATATGACATTTGATCTTTTCTGTGAACTCAATGCCTCTGATGAGCAGTTGGATTTTCCGATTGTTTATGCTTCAGGAAAAGAGGGTTATGCTACACTAGACCTTGATGAACCACGTGATTCAATGAAGCCACTTCTTGAGACTATTTTGCATAGAGTATTACCGCCGATAGCTGATCCTGATCTGCCTTTTCAGATGCTTGTTACGATGCTTGACTACGACTCTTATGTAGGTAGGATCGCTATAGGCCGGATTGTTCACGGTTCCGTTAAGATGGGTGATCCCGTAGCTCTTGTTAAACGCGACGGAACTATTGCCAAGGGCAAGGCTACTAAGATTATGAAGTATCGCGGGCTAGTTCGTGTAGAATCTAATGAGGCTACAGCAGGAGATATTATATCAATCTCCGGGACAGAGGATGTAGAGGTTGGTGAGACGCTTGCTTTTGCAGAGAATCCAAAAGGGCTACCTACTATCAAGATAGATGAGCCAACGATATCTATGTATTTTTCGCATAATACAAGCCCTCTCGCGGGAAAGGATGGGGGCAGGTTCTTAACATCGCGGCATATTCGGGAGCGCCTTACTCACGAGGCTATGATAAATGTCGGTATCAAGGTCGATGAGGTTGTTGGAACTGAGCGATTAAAGGTTTCAGGCCGAGGTGAACTACATCTTGCGATTTTAATTGAAACAATGCGTCGCGAAGGATACGAACTGGAAGTCTCTAAGCCGCAGGTAATACTTAAAAAAATGGGTGGTAAAGTGCTCGAGCCTGTTGAAGAGGTCGTAATTGAGGTAGAGGATGAGTACCAGGGGGTTGTTATGCAGGCGATCGGAACCCGTAAGGCCCAGATGCGTGATATGAAGAAGACGTCTTTTGGCACTAATCGCATGGAATTTATCGTAGCTGCCAGGGCATTAATAGGTTTTAGAAGCGAGTTTCTTATGATGACTCGAGGAAGTGGTGTCATGTATCAGAATTTCCTTGAATACCAGATTTATAAAGGAGATATGCCTTCCAGACAAAGTGGAGTTCTTATTTCACACGGGCATGGCGATGCGGTGGCATATGCGCTCTATAATTTACAGGCACGAGGCGAGATTTTTGTTAGGCCGGGGGAGAAGCTATACGAAGGCATGATTGTCGGCGTAAATAACAAAGGGCCCGATCTTATAGTAAACGCCTTACGTGGAAAGAAGCTGACTAATATGCGTGCTTCGGGAAGTGATGACGCTATAGCGCTCACGTCCCCTCGTCAGATGACCCTTGAGTTTACCCTTGAGTTCATCGAGGATGATGAGTTAGTTGAGATAACCCCAAAACACGTAAGACTTAGGAAATTGCATTTAACAGAAACAGACCGCAAGCGAGTTACCCGCAGCGTACAATCATAATTGCATTAGACAGCGCATAAATAAGCACAGTGACTAAATATTATATATTGCAGTATCAGGGAATAGGAGTAAGACCTATCCCCCTTTTTTTTGCCCAAATAGCCGCTTTAGTAAGGTATTTTAAACATACATATCAGGCAATGTTGCTTGACTTTATGGTCATAACGTAGTAATTTTATAATATAGTTTTATATAGACAGTGATACAGAGACAACCATATATGATACGGAGAATAAAGAGAGATGAAACCTATATCCAAGATCAAGAGAACTAAGCCGAAAGCTATCAAAAAGGCCCCTAATAAGAAGAGTATTGATCAGAATATAATCCAGGATGTTGATTTTGCTCAAAATCCTCTGAACTGATGTTGGCCCCGGAAGATATAAATAGCGTGGTAAATCAGGCGCTTACGTTGGTAAGGCACGATATTAAGCTTAAGTCTATAAAAGAAATCAAGAAACTTGGGCAAGATCTTTAAAAAGTTTTAATCGATGTGAGAAAGATAGAGTAGGTACTTATTAATTTAATAAGCAACACGACCCATGCTATGCTTAAAGGCGGCACAATTTTTATCCGTACTTATCAGGCAGAGTTAACATAAGCACAGTAAGCTATAAGTCAGATAAGGGGGAGTCTTTCAAAGCAGGGGATAGTGTCGTAATAGTAGAGGTAGAAGACACAGGTTTTGGCATCCCTAAGGAGAATATGGATAAGGTTTTTGACGCGTTTTTTACTATTAAAGGCCCAAAAGAAGGGGCTGGCTTGGGCCTTTCTATTGTTAAAAATATCGTTGAACTTCATAATGCGCTTATAGAGGTAGATAGCGAAGTAGGAAGAGGAACTAGGATATCAATAACCTTAAAACCCGTGAATGATAAATAGAAAAATGGTATGAGAAAAAGAAAAATTATGATAGTTGACGATGAAAAAGATTTTACAACAATCGCAAAGCTTAATCTGGAGATGACAGGTAAATATGAGGTTGCGGTCTTTTTAAGCGCTGAAGAGATAGTATCAAAGGTACATAAGTTTAAGCCTGACATAATATTGCTTGATATTCTTATGCCAAAAGTTAGCGGAGATGAAGCATGTAGAAGTTTGAAGGCAGACCTTGAAACTGCTAATATACCTATTGCTTCACTTTCTGCCCTGGACATAGACAAAGACAAGCTGATGATGTATGAACTGGGTATTGCTGATTTTCTTGTAAAGCCGGTAGAAAAGGATGATATTATAGCCAAGATAGAGAAGCACTGTATTGAAGATAAAGAAAACAATTAAGTGCTCCTTGCAGGTTTAAGCTCGCTTATGTTTTATTAGTGAAAAACAAAGATGAGGATTGTATAACTAATGTTGCAGATGGCGACAGATTGGTTAGTCTATGCGTGTTTTGGATTTGATACAAGTTCAAGATTAGGCGGAGCTTTAAATTTCTTTATTTATGATTCTGTGAAGATACTTTTACTTCTATTTTTCATGATATCGATAGTTGGCTTCATCAGAAGCTATGTATCCCAGAATAAGATTAAATATTGGATTAGCCAAAAGGGCATGCTCGGAAATATCCTTGCGTCAGTTTTTGGCTCTATAACACCATTCTGTTCATGTTCATCCATACCTCTGTTCTTAAGTTTTGTAGAGGTCGGCATACCTTTGGGGGTTACATTTTCGTTTTTAATAACTTCGCCGCTTATTAATGAATACCTGGTAATCGTGATGTTGGGGTTTTTTGGATGGAAGATAACGCTTCTTTATGTATTAAGCGGCCTTGCGATTGGCACTATATCGGGAATTGCACTAGGGAAGATGCGCCTAGATCGATATCTTGTTAGGGGAATTGCCCCCCAAGATAAGCAACCGATGAAAGAGAAGGGCTACCATACCCTAAAAGCCAGGATATATTTTGGACTAAATGAGGCAAGATCGATTATAAAGAGGTTGTGGATGTGGGTATTATTAGGGGTAGGGTTGGGCGCTATTATTCATAATTATATCCCGCAAGAGCTCATACATTCTCTTATAGACCGGACCGGATTGTTTTCTGTTCCAATAGCTACTATTCTGGGGGTACCGATGTATGGAAGTTGCGCGGCGATTGTACCTATCGCGGTAGCATTATTTAGAAAAGGTGTCCCACTCGGTACAGCGTTAGCCTTTATGATGGCAACATCCGCTTTAAGTTTTCCGGAAGCTGTCATATTAAAGAGGGCTATGAAAATGCAGTTGATAGTAATATTTTTTAGTGTTACAACAGTAGCAATTATAATCACAGGCTATCTTTTCAACCTCTTGCAGTCGGTGCTGTAGAGGTACAATTCCATAAAAGACACCCCTTTTTTATTAATGTATTAACAAGAAGATATAAAAAATGCTTATAAGAACATTCAGTCTCTTAATGATGGCGGCATTTTCAGCGATGCTCGGGCTTGGAATAATATCGCCATTCTTACCGGAATTGGTAGGAAAACATGGTGCCAATGGTTTTTGGATTGGCATGATCTTTGCCGGTTTTGGTATATCTAGAGGGATAGTAACCCCCTTTATAGGACGCATCTCAGATAGGGTTGGCAGAAAAATATTTGTAGTCATGGGATTGCTTATCTATGCTGGCGTTTCTCTGCTCTATCCAAAAGCAGGCACTGTTTACGAATTAACTCTTGTACGACTTATACACGGGCTTTCCGCGGGTATGATATTACCGATAGTTATGGCATATGCCGGACAATTTTCCAAAGAAGGACATGAGTCAATGACAACGGGCGTGTTTAATATGGTCCTGTATCTGGGCCTTGCTACGGGCCCACTGATAGGAGGAGAAGTCGCTGAGAGATTTGGCTTCAATGCTGTT
This sequence comes from uncultured Planctomycetia bacterium, assembly GCA_964506565.1. Classification (GTDB taxonomy): domain Bacteria; phylum Omnitrophota; class Gorgyraeia; order JABMRG01; family JABMRG01; genus JAUVHV01. Next base: position 9,642 of record CAZDLP010000026.1, on the reverse strand, counting down.
TTTTATCTTATGGCTACTCTGGGGGCAGTAACCCTTTTTTTGGTAATCTTTTTTCTTCCGGAGATTAAAGGGGATGGACCTGACCGGAAAATATTTCAAGCACCTTTGTTTCGCGTATTTTACAAAGAGCATTATATACGGGTTGTTCTTATAATGTCATTCATATCGGTAGCTATCTTCGCGGTGTTTATGTCATTTCTCCCGTCCATAGCAATAAAAGATTCTGTTGATATGATACACATAGGCATGATAATGTCCACAGCTATATTGGTAGCAGGCCTGTTGCAGATCCCGTTTGGCAGGATCGCGGATAGCCATACACAGTTAGGTAAAATATTGCAAAGTAGTGTTGGTATCGCTATTTCCATGTTGGCCTTATTTGTATTGCCGTTTTGCCCTGATTTTAAGGCCCTACTTTTGGTGGGATTTTTCATGGGCCTTGGCGCGGCAATATACGGTCCGGCATTATCCGGTATTTCTGTGAAAATTGGCCAAAAGATTGGCATGGGAAGTTGGATGGGGGTATTTTGGTCTGTTATGAGTATAGGGCTTGTTTTCGCCCCATTAACCGCAGGGGTCATAATGGATAATTTCGGGATAAATTCTGTTTTTTATTCTTTCGGTATATTTGCTTTTTTGGGCCTGCTTTTTTGCGCATATTATATAAGAAAGAGACGATATTGATATTCAATTAATGCTAAGAAGATATTATTAGCCATGCTACAATATAACAGAAAAGTTGAGGTGAGTATAAATGAAGATTGCCATTAAGTTGATGTCAGGGTTTGTTTTAGTAATCCTTCTTATTATAATCTCCGGGCATATCTTGTTATCCCGTTTTGATAATATCTCTCTGCCCTTGCAGGCAACTATACCTTATAGTATAAAAGAGATAGACTTGGTAGCAAGCCTGGATTGTCTTGCTGATACGATCAGCTATTATGATGAGGTATTGACCCAATCAGCGAGAAACTATGCCTTTACCTAAAAAACAAAATGGAAAGACCGATATAAAGATGCTGAGCCGAAATTAGACGTCGCCATAGCT
>CAZDLP010000026.1:0-8494 GCA_964506565.1 uncultured Planctomycetia bacterium | reverse complement strand
TCGCTAATCCGCTTGCGAGATTGAGAGATGCGATTACTAAGATAAGCAATGGGGACCTTGATATCGATCTAGATATAAGAACCGGTGACGAGATAGAAAACCTAGCTGTTTCTTTTAGTAAAATGGCTACAGACTCGAAAAATACAACAGTCTCCCTTCATGAACTAAAAGCGGAAGTAGACGCACGCAAGAGTGCGGAGTCGGAGAAAGAGAGTATCGTTAAATTTCCTGAGGAAAACCCGAACCCCGTTCTGCGCATAGTAATAGACGGTAAGCTATTATTTATGAATTCTATGGCGGAATCTGCTTTGAAAATAAAGGCAGGTCAACATGGACCAGGGGAACGTATGATATCTGTGAGATAGCCCTGGGAGAGAGTCTACCAGATATAATGCAACACCTGAATTTATACCTGCCGGAATATTGTGATATGGTAAGAAAAAAGATAGAGAACTTAATTGAAACAAGGTAGCCGATGTCGTATGAAGCTGAGTTTAAGACAGTAAAAGGAAACTTAAGATGGGCGCAGGCTATCGGTGAAGTTGTAGAGAAAGACAACAAGGTCATTAAGATAAGAGGTACTTTTCAGGACATTACCGAGCGTAAGAACGCGGAGGTTAAGCTTAAGAATGCTCAGTCTCAGCTAATTCATTCTGAGAAGATGGATGCGATCGGCAGGATGGCTAGCGGCGTGGCCTATGAGGTTAAGAATCCGCTAGGTATTGTATTGCAGGGGATAAATTATTTTGAATTGGAAACCCCATCAACACAAAAGGATAAATACAAGATGCTGCAGATGATGAAAAATGGTATTAAAAGAGCCGATAATATTGTAAGCGCGCTTCTTGATTTTTCTAGATTTGGATCATCAGTGATGAAGCCCGAAGAAATAAATTTGATGGTAGAGAGCTCCCTAAATTTAGTTGAGCATAATGCAAAAATTAAAGATATCAGAGTGTTTTAAGAATTAGAAAAAGGCACAACGAAAGCCTTGGTTGATCGAAGTAAGGTCGAACAGGTATTGGTAAATTTAATTAATAATGCTATAGATGCTATGCCTGTGGGAGGGAGCCTATACGTACGTTCGTATCTGACAAAGTCCGATAAGTTGAGATCCATGGCCAAAGATGAAGGAGGCAATGCTTTAGCAATTGAAGAGGATGCTATTGCTGTCGAGGTAGAGGATATAGGCGCTGGTATGGATGAGAATGTAAGAAAGAAGCTTTTCGACCCCTTTTTTACTACAAAAAAACGAGCAGAAGGAACCGGCTTAGGTCTATCGGTCGTAAAGAATATAATGGATATGCATAAAGGCTTAATTGATGTGGAAAGTCAAGAAGGCAAGGGTAGCAAATTTACTATAATGCTTAAGAAGTTTACAGGGTAATGACGTTATAAGGAATATGGATATCAATATAAAAACCCCATACTATTTAATAGACGAGCGAAGGTTATTAAAAAACCTTAAGATAATCAGGTATATAAGGACTAACTCGGGTACGAAATTTGTCCTTGCGCTTAAGTGCTTTTCTGCCTGGAGCGTTTTTGACTTGATCAAAGAATATCTTGATGGCACAACATCAAGCTCATTGTACGAGGCAATGCTAGGAAAAGAGAAATTTGGTAAAGAGACGCACGCGTATTGCGTTGCTTATACCAAGGATGAGGTCAATCAGGTCAGCAGGTTTTCAGATAAGGTAATCTTTAATTCGTATTCACAGTTAAAGAGATTCCACGGGCTCATACGAGGTAGCAAGATCGGATTGCGCTTTAATCCTGGTATCAGCTATTCTCACTACGACCTGGCAGATTCAGCAAAACGCTTTTCAAGGCTTGGGGAACATAGTGTAGCTATCGCTAAAAAGGCATCGAGTCTTATCAGCGGCGCGATGTTTCATTTTAATTGTGAGAATAATGATTTGAGCAATCTTTCCTCAAATCTAGATTACATAAGTCGAAAGTATGGGTTTTTGCTAAAAAAATTGGAATGGGTAAGTCTTGGTGGCGGTATCTATTTTTCTCAAGAAGGTTACCCAGTTGATAGTTTTTGTAAAATATTAAAAGATTTCAGTAGTCGTTTTAATGTAAAGCTTTATTTAGAGCCCGGAGAAAGCGTTATCACGCAATCAGCGGACCTTGTTACCAGTGTTGTGGATATCGTGCATAACAAGATTGATATAGCGATTGTTGACGCCTCGGTAGAGGCCCATATGCTGGATCTATTGATTTACCGTAACAGTGCTAAGATAAAATCAGCTAATAAGGGCAGGCATAAATATATGATCGCCGGGCGTTCATGCTTAGCGGGTGATATATTTGGAACATACCGCTTTACATCGCGGCTAAAAATTGGTAAAATCATCAAGTTTGCTGATGCCGCGGGATATACCATGGTCAAGAAGAACTGGTTTAACGGGCTTGTTATGCCCTCTGTTTGCGTAAAAAGACTAGATGGATCCATAGAATTAGTTAAAAGATTTGAGTATAAAGATTTTGTAAACAGCCTATCATAGCAGTATTTACATGGAATAAGGAGGGTGTGGTAAGGATGAAAAAGAATGTGTTGATAGTCGGCGCGGGAGGCGTTGCCCATGTAGCTGCGCACAAGTGCGCCCAACAAAATGATATTTTGGGCGATATATGTATCGCGTCGAGAACTCAGAGTAAATGTGATACAATTATTGAAAGCGTAAAAAAGAAAAGCCATCTCAAGGATACTTCAAAGAAAATATATTCACGGCAAATTAACGCGCTGGATATTCCCGCTTCAATAAAGCTCATAGAGGAGACCGGTTCGCAGATAGTCATTAACCTTGCCCAGTCTTATGTTAATATGTCTTTGCTCGAGGCCTGCATAGAAACAAAAGCGGCGTATATTGATACAGCTATACATGAAGAACCTGATAAGGTCTGCGAAGATCCGCCATGGTATGCCAACTATGAATGGAAACGTAAGGATGCATGCAAGGATAATAATATTACAGCAATACTAGGAGCTGGGTTTGACCCGGGAGTGGTAAATGCATACTGCGCTTTGGCGGTTAAGCATTATTTTGACAGTATTGAGACCATAGATATAATGGATGTTAATGCGGGTAACCACGGCAGGTATTTCGCTACAAACTTTGATCCTGAGATCAATTTTCGGGAATTTAAGAAAGTATGGACATGGATCAACCGAAAATGGGTAATGAAAAAAGTCCATTCCATAAAACTGGATTATGATTTTCCGGTTGTCGGTACTCAGCCTGTTTATCTTAATGGCCACGATGAACTTCACTCACTATATAAGAATATTGACGTTGATAGCATAAGATTCTGGATGGGGTTTAGCGAGCACTATATTAATGTTTTTACGGTCTTGACAAATTTAGGCCTAACATCAGAGCAGCCAATAAAAACAGCGGAAGGTGTGGAAGTAGTCCCTTTAAAGGTTATGAAGGCGTTATTACCCGATCCTTTATCACTCGCCCCTGATTATACAGGCAAGACATGCATAGGTAATTTTGTTAAAGGTATTAAGGGCGGCAAAAAAAAAGAGATTTTTGTCTATAACACGTGTGATCACGCACAGTGCTATAAAGAGGTGGAGTCGCAGGCTATCTGTTATACGGCAGGGGTGCCGCCCGTTGCTGCCGCGGTTCTTGTTGCCAATGGTGCTTGGGATTCAAAGGCTATGGTTAATGTAGAGGAACTCGATCCGGATCCATTTATATCGTTGCTTGATAAGATAGGGCTGCCGACAATAATAGAAGAAAAGCCATCTGTTCTTTCATTGCCTCCCCAGGCAACAAAGGAGTAGAATTTTTACAGTTTACATAATGCTTGAAAGCAAAATATTTTCCTAATCCTTTTAAAATATCGGCTTCTCAGCCCTGCGATTAGCTATTATATAGATCAGTGAGGTATATAGATAAATTTAGCCCCTTGCGATAAAACTAGTTGCAAGGGCTTTTTATTTAGGTGTATAATCGTAAAGATAGTCACTCATTTGGGTATATGCTGGCTACGCGTATATTTGGATTGTAGATGGGCCTAGCCTATGAGCTGATTAAAAAAGTATTGACAAACACGCTATATTTTTAGTATAAGTAGTGTCCACTACTTACTAATATATATAGCTTGTGTATTATTAGTATATAGATAAAACAATAAGGATTATGACTGGTAAATCAACGCAGAGAAAATCTGCTTGGATAAAAGGAGAAAAAAAGAATGAAAAAGAAGACCTACGGCTATGAGCTGATTATTGATCTTTATGAGTGTGAGATTGATACCCTCAGTTCAAAGAAAAAGCTGCAGGAATACGTTGATAAGCTTTGCAAGCTGATAAAGATGAAGAAGTTTGGTAAGACACTTATCCCGTATTTTGGGGATAATGCTGCTTACACAAAAGGATATTCTCTGGTGCAGCTTATCGAGACAAGTTCCATAACGGGCCATTTCTCAGATTTTTGGAAGACCGCTTATATAAATATATTCTCATGCTTGAAATATGACGAAGATAAAGCAAAAAAATTTACAAAGGAGTTTTTTAAGGCAAAAAAGATGAAAGCCCGTTTAATCGTACGCTAAGTGCCTAAAATAATATGTTTGAAAAAAAATGGTTTAGCTTATTAATCTTAATTACTCTTATATTCGCAGCGGGCAATCCCTCTGTCCTTGCTGCTCAGTCACCTAAAAAATTCCCTTTTAAAGAAAAAGACGCTCTAGACGAATGGCAGGAAAAGGTATTCAGGGGCAGAGTTCTCTACTCCGTAAAAGCTCATGAGGATGATAGCTATCTTGTAGCTTACAGTGATAATACCGCCTCTGGGATATTTTACCAGATAAGATTTGATCCAAAACAATTACCGATGATAAGCTGGAAATGGAAGGTTTTAGAATTTCCTAAAAAAGGAAAGCCGGGAGTCGGTAAGGGCGGTTGGATCGAACAGGATGACTATGCTGCAAGGCTCTATGTGATATTTCCAAAACTTTCGTTTAATCTTACTAAGAGCCTGGAGTATGTATGGGACAAGTCTCTTCCGGTGGGCACTATAAAGGAAAGCCCTTATTCAAAGAATATAAAGATTATTGTTATAGAATCCGGCAGCAGGAATATTAATAAATGGGTGCAGGAGAAAAGGAATATTTATGAGGATTATGTAAGCGCTTTTGGCAGAAAACCAGGCAAAGTTGGCGCTATCGCTATTATGACAGATACTGATAATACGAGTAGCACCGCTGAGGCCCATTATGATGAACTAAAAGTGAGGTATAAAGATGAATCTGAATAAGAGAAAAGCAAAGTTTATTGGAACGGCTTTACAAAATAAGACATTAATACTTGTTTTTGTGGCTGCTGTGGTACCGACGACGATAATAGCTCTCTGCCTTTATTACCTTATATTTAATATGCTTGCATGGCAGCTTGGCATTCCTGAGGCTATAGCGTATAATCTGGTTCCGGTAGCAAGAAAGGTTAACCTTATTATCCTGATCGCGCTACCTGTTACATTATTCGTTATATGGTTTATGGCGCTGGAATTATCACACCGTATAGCAGGACCTCTTTACAGGCTGGAAAAAGAAATTAATGAGAGGATAGAAGGCAAGAAAAGCGGGCCCATACAGCTTAGGGAGAAGGACGAGTTAAAGGCCTTAGCAGATAAGATAAACAAGCTTATAATAAAGTAGATTAATTTTATATCAATTGCATTATTCAGGCAGATTATAGGGAGACATAGATGGCAAAGAAAGCATTTATAACAGGTATAACCGGACAGGATGGCAGTTATCTTGCGGAACTCCTCTTGTCCAAAAATTACGAGGTACACGGGCTTGTAAGAAGGTCAAGCAGCATGAACAGGCAAAGGATTGACCATATATATATGGATCCTCATAACTCGCAGGCGCGCCTTTTACTTCACTACGGAGATCTGGCAAACTCAGAACAGATAGCGCATATTATCTATAATATAAAGCCTGATGAAGTTTATCACCTGGGCGCGCAGAGCCACGTAAGAGTAAGTTTTGACATACCTGAGTATACAGGCGATGTTACAGGCCTTGGAACAGGGCGAATTTTGGAGGCTATTAAACGAAGCAATAGGAATGTGAAATTTTACCAGGCATCAAGTAGCGAGATGTTTGGTGCTACCCCGCCACCGCAAAATGAATTAACACCTTTTCACCCGAGAAGCCCGTATGCTGTTGCCAAGGTTTATGGCTATTGGATGGCGCTAAATTACAGGGATGGGTATAATCTTTTTGCTTGCAATGGTATATTATTTAATCACGAATCAGCCAGGCGGGGCGAGACCTTTGTTACAAAAAAGATTACAAGGTCAGTGGCGAAGATTATAGCGGGAAAACAGAAATGCCTTTACTTGGGCAATCTTGCGGCAAAGAGGGATTGGGGCTATGCCCCTGAGTATGTAGAGGTTATGTGGAAGATACTGCAGCAGAAAAAGCCTGAAGATTTTGTGATCGGCACAGGTATTACGCATACAGTGGAGAAGTTTGTAAAGCTCGCGTTTAAATATGCCGGTTTGGATTATAAAAAGTATGTAAAGATAGATAAGAGATATTTTAGGCCTACCGAAGTAGAGTATCTTGTAGCGGATTGCAAAAAAGCGAAAAGAAGACTAGGCTGGAATCCCCAAGTAGGGATAGATGATCTAGCGAAGATAATGGTGGATTCGGATATGCGCGCGATAGGACTTAAGCCCATAGGCGAAGGCGACAAAATATTAGATAAAAAATTTCCTAAAAGATGGTGGAAAGGCGATTAGTACAAAGTCCAATATCAGGGGTTATATATCATGCGATTTATGAATATACCCCTATTTTTTTGTTTATAGGTTTTAAGTGCGCCCATAGCTCAACTGGATAGAGTGGCAGACTTCGAATCTGTAGGTTGTAGGTTCGATTCCTACTGGGCGCACCATAATAGCTTCTTTATTAACCATATATCACTGTAATCCAGATATGATAATGTTACATTCTACCGATTTAAAAATGTCACATTTCCAATGTGCTATAATACCTTTATACAAAGGAGGCCATTATGGCAGGAAAGGACATTATTATAATGAAGATGAAGGAGCTGAAGAGAGTACCGGTAATCCACAGCGTAATAAATAAGCAGATCACTCAAATTGAGGCAGCTAATGTATTAGGCATTTGTCGCAGACAGATCATAAGATTAGTAAAAAATGTAAGGAAAAAAGGCGATATAGCTCTTATACATAAGTCAAGAGGTGAGCCTTCTCATAGAGCAACGCCTTCGGATATAAAATATAAAGCTTTAAATTTGTGTAATACAGTCTACCAGGGATTTGGTCCGACATTCGCGGCAGAGAAGCTCTTTGAAATAGATAAAATCTAGATACATCCAGACACTTTACGTAAGTGGTTTTTAAAAGAGGGTGTTGAGTATAAGAAACGTAAATCAAAAAAACATTGATCCTGGCGCCTTGGAAGAGACTCTTTTGGTCAGATGGTACAGATGGATGGATCACACCATAAGTGGTTTACAAGCGTGGATAAAGAGTACGTGCTTATGGGGTATGTAGATGACGCTACAAGCAGGGTATATGCGAACTTCTATAGATATGAAGGCACAATACCCGCAATGGACTCTTTTAATCGTTATATCAAGCGATATGGTATTCCTCAGAGTGTATATTTAGATAAGCATGCTACCTATCACTCGACTAAAAAACCTACATTAGAAGATGAACTTAATAATGCTAAAGTTTTAAGCCAGATGGAGAAGGTATTTAAAGAACTTAATGTCAATGTCATACATGCAGACTCACCGCAAGCCAAAGGCAGGGTAGAGCGGTCATTTAAGACCCATCAGGATAGGCTCGTCAAAGAGATGAGGCTAAAAGGCATAAGTAATATTAAAGATGCTAATAAGTTCCTGCACAGCTATTATATACCTAAGCACAACAGGAAGTTCGCGGTAATAGCCAAAGATAAGACCAACTTACATACACCGGTACCAAAACACCTTGATTTAGACAGGATATTCTTAATAAAAAACAAGGCATGTTTACGCAATGACTTTATTATACAATACAACAACAAGTTCTACCAGATACTAGATGCTGTAAGAGCAAAAGAAGTAACAATAGAAGAGCGTTTAAATGGCAAGTTGTATATCTATCATAAAGATGCCCAGCTTAAATATAAGCTTATAGATAAGAGGCCACAAAAGCCAAAGCAGCTATATAAACCAAGAAAGCTAAGGTATATCCTGCCAAAGGATCACCCATACAGGCAGTTTAGAATAAAGAAGGCATCATGAGTTATCCACTAATTCACACTATCAACAAAGAAAGAAAAAGAACCAAAACGAAAGAAAGGCTACTACTAACTAAATGTGACATTTCTATTTCGTTAAGAGTGTGACATTTTAAAATCTGTTTGACAATTAACCATATATCACTTGTATAATTCAATATATTGATGTAAGCTAAATAATATAATATGTATAATAGTT
>CAZDLP010000025.1:0-14682 GCA_964506565.1 uncultured Planctomycetia bacterium | reverse complement strand
AAAAGCATCACATGCATTGTAAAGGCCCCCATACCTGTAACCATATTGGATATAACCCTGTCATCCGTTACAACTCTTGCCTCTTTCCTATCTTTCAGCTTGTAAACTAGCGACTCGATAACCGTATCCGCGCTTTCACCTCTCTTTGAATATATAACCGTGGGGTTGCCGTCTTCCACAGTGCGCTTGGACTGGTTGCCGTCATAGACAATAATACCTTCGGTATTGTAATAATCACAGTAAGAGCCTACCATGTTAATAAGCTCATCACGTGCAAAATCGATGCTACTTCTACTGGCTTGTAAAAGCGGTGGGATCTTATGAATCAGATTATATCCATCAATAATGAGGTATGAAGACATGGTAAAAAAAACCTTTTCCCGCGAGAGATACCGCTGTAACGATAAACGCGGCTATAAAAACACCTAAGGTAATCGCCAACAAAGCGTATCTTAGGCGTATTTTAAATAACGTAGCTGCAACACAGCCTGTCCATGCCCCTGTTATAGGAAGCGGTATCGCCACAAAAAGCATGAGCCCTAGAAATTCGTACTTTTCAATGAGGTCTGACCTCTTTCTGGTGCGCGCGAAGAGCCACTCAAAGAATTTTCTAAATAGCCAAAATCTTCTAAGGTATTCGGAAACAGGCTCAAGCAAAAAGAGTATTGGAACAACGGGGATAAGGTTCCCGATAATAGAGAAAAATAAAACCTTCTTTACCTCAACGCCCATCGAAAGACCTATTGGGATAGCGCCTCTTAGCTCAAGTACGGGTAATGCCGCTATGATGGTAATAACGATCTCTTTTGGTAAAGAAGAAAGGCTTGTCAATACAGCCTGTATCATATACTTACCTCGCTGCTGTTACTTTTCAATCAATATCCTTGTTAGGAAACGTATAAAACGAAAGGTATCACGAATAGGTCGTATCTTGCTCTTCTCCTGACCATATATCGACCTTATAGGAACCGACTCTATCTTAAAACCATTCCTGGCAAGCTTTACCAGGAACTCAGATTCTATCTCAAACTTATTGGCCTTTATGTCTACGCCGGATATGGCTTCCCTTGTAAAGAGCCTGTAACCACATTGTGTATCAGGTATCTTCTGATGGCAGATCGCTGATATTACAGAGGACATGAATTTATTAGTAGCAATGCGTATCAGCGGCATATCCTCAGGATTATCCATCCTGTTGCCGAGCACAACAGAGACCTTCTTGTCTCTAACCATATCCAAAAAACGCGGTATATCCGTTGGGTCATGCTGGCCATCGCCATCCATACTTATTATGATATCATACCCTCTCTTTAGGGCCTGGTTAAACCCTATCCTTAACGAGAGGCCTTTGCCGCATCTTTTTGAATGATGAATAACATGCGCACCGGATTTTTCAGCTATCAGGGAAGTCTCGTCAAGTGAGCCGTCATCAACGACTATAACATCTATGCCATATAACTTGACGCCGCTTATAACCTTTGATATGCTCTCCGCTTCGTTAAAAGCTGGGATAACCGCACAGGCATTCATCCTTATCCTCTCCCCCGGCCCATCTTTTCCCAAAACCGCTTAAAAACAAACCACTGCTCAGGGTTTTCTTTTACAACATCTTCTATCACTTTTATAACTTTCTCTGTTACGCAGATAAGGTCTTCATGCTCGTTATGCGTATGAACCGGCATAATGGGCTCTAATATCTTAAGAGTAAATGTATCATCTTTATTGCGCAACATAAAGACCGGTACTATCGGTGCTAAACATCTTCTGCTAAAGAGTGCCGGACCCTTTGGTATGATTGCCTTTTTACCAAAAAACTCCACCTCTAGCCCATTATCAAAATAATCTCTGTCACTTACCAGCGCTATAGCTCCATTATTCGCCAGGACCTTAAAACATCTCCTAACCGCTATGCCGACCGGGATTACGCCTACGCCTTTTTCCAGTCTCTGCTGTGTAAAAAACTTATCTATGTTATCCTGTTTATGCGTAAGGGCAACAACGCTAAGAGGAAAGCCTAACGCCGCAAGAGCAACTCCACCTAATTCCCAGTTACCTATATGAGCGGACGTAAGTATAGCGCCTTTTTTTTGTTTAAGTACTTCATCAAGATGGTGCCTGCCCTCAACCTTTACATATCTTTTGATGTAATCCGCGTCAATAAGGGAGAATCTAAAAAAATCTACGAGGTACTTACCGAAATTGATAAAAATCTGTGACGCGATGCTCTTTAGTCGGTCATCCTCATAATCCGGAAAAAGCTGCTTCAGGTTGTCGTTAAGCGCGTCTCTATCTGCCAGAGAAAAGAACGCATAAAGGCTTGAGGCAAACGCGGCGATCCTATACCCTGCCCTTATAGGCGTGTTTAACGCGATGAATATTCCTATCCTGTATAAAGCAAAAAGCATATCTACAGCTCCAGAAGCATCTTTGCGATATTCATAGCGGAATCGGGGTTACCGATCCTTGTTGAGGCCTGCTTCATAGTGTCAAGCTTTACTGTCGTACTGCATAAGCTTTCAACCAATATAGCTGCCTCCGCTTCGTTTACTGCTTTTATAGCAGCGCCTTCTTTTAGAAGAAACTCTGTATTCTTTAATTCCTGTCCTGGTATAGGATTTATAATAAGTATAGGAACACTTTTAGCCAGGGCTTCTGAGACAGTCAGTCCGCCCGGTTTAGTAATAATTATATCCGATATCTCCATGAGTTCGTCAATATTATCAGCATAGCCGGTAACTATGACCTTCTTGCTAAATCGGTGTATGCGATTTTTTAAATATCTGACAAGCTTGTCATTTGTTCCTGTCACAACAACAATCTGTATATCTAGACTTATCCTATCAAGGGCAAAAACCACTTTTTTAATCGGGCCAAGGCCGCCGCTTCCGCCCATAATAAGCACTGTCTTCTTATTGCTATCGAGTGTCATCTTCTCATATATAGCAAGCTTATCATGGGTTATATTAAATCTTGAATCAATAGGTATGCCAAAAACATGGACCTTGTTTTCCATAATACCGTTGGCAAGGAGCCTGTCTTTCGCGTCGTGAGAAGCGACTACATATTTGTCAACCGCTTCGTAAACCCAATAAGAATGCGGGTAAAAATCCGTAAGTATACCAACGAGGGAAAGATTGGATCCGAATGTTACCTTATAATCAGCAACCAGGCCGCAAGGGAAGGCTTGGGTGCAGACAACAATATCAGGATTGAAATCGGTAATCAGAGTTTTCATCTTGGTACTGTTATATCTATGCATCATCACCTTTAAAGCCTGGGTGTTCTTGACAATCTTTGGATTATCATAAAGATACTCCCATACTTCAGGCGTTCTTTTTATAATACCGTTATAGGTACGATTTATAACTCTTTCGAGTATCGGATTAGTGTAGTGAAAAGAGTTTATGCTAAAGATCTGAGTCTCAGGATCAAGGCTCAGCAGTGCTTTTTCAATCGCCATTGCCGCGCGATGATGTCCGGAAAGAACAGATATGTAAAGGAGAAGAACCCTCTTTGGTTTTTGCATTTAGTCTTATTTGTTAAAAAGTTTACCTATACGATCTATTGCCATTTGAAGGCGCTCTTCGCTATCTACAAGAGCAAAGCGGACATAACCTTCCCCATATTCACCAAAACCCGTACCGGGAGCAACAGCTACCCCCGCCTTTTCAATAAGCAGAGTCGCGAACTCCATAGCTGTAAGAGACCTGAATTTCTCAGGGATACGTGTCCATATATAAAAGGTCGCCTTCGGCTTCTCTGCATGCCAGCCTATGCTATTTAGGCCATCTACAAACAAGTCTCTTCTCTTCTTATAAACAGCTACCAGCTCTTTTACACAATCCTGAGGGCCGGTAAGCGCCTTAGCTGCCGCAAGCTGTATGGCCCTGAATATACCAAAATCTATGTAGCTTTTCGTCTTTGCCAGAGAAGCGAGGATACCCTTATTCCCGACAGCAATGCCTATTCTCCAACCAGCCATATTGTATGACTTAGACAATGTATGAAATTCTATAATGTTAAGATCTTTTGCCCCTTCAACCTCCAGTATACTTGGCGCGCGAAAATCATCAAAAACAATATCAGAGTACGCCAGATCATGGGCTATAATCAGATTCGGATAATCCTTGGCCCAAGCTACGATTTCTTCAAAAAAATCCTTATCAACTACCGTGGTTGTAGGGTTATGAGGATAACTTATAAAAATAAGCTTTGCCTTGCTCATAAGCTCAGGGCTTAAGACTTTCAAATCAGGCTTAAAATTATCTTTGGCTGACATAGGTATATTATGAAGTGTACCGCCGGCCATTATCACGCCGTTAAAATGTACCGGATAGGCAGGGTTAGGAACCAGCGCTACGTCATCGGGGTTTAAAAACGCCAAAGATAAGTGCGCTACGCCCTCTTTTGAGCCGATAAGCGGAAGAACCTCACTATCAGGATTAAGATCGACATTAAAGCGCTGCTTATACCAATCTGCTATAGCAGCCTTTAGAATCTTTTCCGGCTCGCCGTTTGCCCGAGAATATCTCTGGTGCTCAGTAACACGTACCTGTTTGCATAACTCATCTACAATATGCTTAGGTGTAGGCAAATCGGGACTTCCCATGCCAAGGTCTATAACATCTACGCCCTTTGCCGCGGCCTGCGCCTTAAGCTCATCTATAATTGTAAATAGATATAAAGGAAGCTTGCGCATCCTGTCTGCTTCGTAAATAGACATATCCCGCTTATGCCTCCTCGATTTCTGCTATAAGGTCGCCGACATTAACTTCTTGCCCCTCTTCAACCAGTATTTTGTTAAGCTTACCTGCAACAGGTGCGGGGACATTAAACGTAGCCTTGTCTGTCAACATCTCAACCAAGTCATCTCCTGCCTTGACCTCTTCGCTTAAATCTTTATGCCAAAATGATACAACCGCCTTATCAGTGCCTTCTGCCAATGTTGGCAACTTTACCTCAGTCATGGAATTCTCCTTTTACATTTCAAAACAATACCTATTATATTGTATTAAATTATAAAGTGTTTTTATTATACTAAAAAGTCGCACGCTTGTCACCTAAATTTCGCAATCTTATCAAGAACGGTTCTCAAGACTAGTATCTAAAATAATCGCTTATGTCTCTTGCCTTCGCTACGGAGATTGCTACGGAACTATTAAGCGATTTCAAAGACATCATTTAAATGCTTTATGAGCCTCTTCTTGAGTTTCTCAAGGTCTACTTCAGCATCAAGGATCTCCTGCATGGAGGTCATCCTTATATCATTAAAACCGCACGGATTTATCATATCAAAATAGCTAAGGTCAACATTCGCGTTCAAGGCAAGCCCGTGATACGTAACCCAGCCACTTGCCGCTACACCTATGGAAGTTATTTTGCCCTTATCTGTCCAGCAGCCTGTTCGCTCCTTTATCTTAAATGAATCGATACCATAATCAAATAAAGTCAGGATTACGACCTCTTCAAGATCACGCAGGAATTTATGCATATCCTTGCAACGTTTACTGAGGTCAAGAATCGGATAGGCTACTATCTGTCCCGGACCATGAAAAGTAATGTCTCCGCCACGGTCCGTGTTTACAATATCTATGCCGCGAGAATTAAGCTGCTCTGCGCTGGCAAGGATGTTCTCTTTTTTGCCTGAGCGGCCTAATGTAAAGACCGGGTGATGTTGCGCAAATATAATAAGCTCTTCGCTTTTTCCCGACTTTACTGATGAGAGCGCCTCTTTCTGAACAGAGTAAGCCTCATCAAAGCCAACGAGCCCTAAATCGATTATTTTATATTCCATATTTTATAGTATTGTAATTTGGAAATTTATTGGGCACTATTTCGGTGTTCGGCGTTTGGTGTTTGGCGATAACCGAAATTACACGCTTACCCTGTCCGCGATATCAAGCAGACTCTCCGCAAGCGTCGGGTGGGCAAATATAGTAGCTGATATATCTTTAGCTGTTAATGAATTTCTAATAGCTATCGTAAAGTTCGATATAATCTCGCTTGCGGATGGGCCGTATACCAAAGCGCCCAGTACCTTAGAGGTTTTCGCCTCTGTCACAAGCTTAATAAAACCTTCGGTCTCGCCAAGAACATGTGCCTTGCTCACCGCGGCAAAGGGAAGCTTTGTTGTAATAGCTGTGATACCTTTTTCTTGAGCTTTATCCGCGGTAATGCCGACACACGCGATCTCCGGATGCGTGAATATAGCGCTCGGTACAGCGGAATAATCTATTACTGGATTGTTACCCGATATAATCTCCGAGGCGGCCTTGCCTTCGTATGTCGCGACATGCGCAAGAAAAAAACCGCCTCTTACATCACCTATCGCGTATATATTTGGTATGTTCGTCCTAAGGTCTTTGCCTGTAAAAATGGCGTTATTCTCAAGCCTAACACCCACTTCTTCAAGATTTAAGCCGGCAGTATTAGGCCTGCGTCCGATACACAAAAGCGCTTTTTCAGCATCTATATTATCACCGCTTTCAAGGGCTATTTCTGCCATCGCCCTGGATTCAAGTGATATTACCTTTTCGCCTTTTTGTATCTTTATGCCTCTCTTTTTAAAGGAAAGCTCTAGTCTTTTCGCGACCTCTTTATCAAAATTTGGCAGGAGCTGGTCCATCAATTCTATTATGGTAACCTCTACCCCAAGCTGATTATATATAGAGGCGAACTCGCATCCTATAAAGCCCCCGCCTATTATAGCCAGGCTTTTTGGTATCTTATCAGATGATAGCATATCCTTGCTTGAATAGACAGCCTGATGGTCAATCTTTAAACTGCTTGTCTGGGCAGGCATAGAGCCTGTCGCTATTATTATATTTTTCGCGGTGATTGAACCCTTGTCGATCTTTATTGTGTTTGCATCGGAAAGTTGCGCCTTAGAGCGTATAATATCTACACCTTTTGATTTAAGCAGCATCTCAGCCCCGGCGCGTAATTTTGACACAACATCGTCTTTACGCTTTACGATCTTATTTATGTCAATGTCGCAACTGGGTATATTTATGCCAAACTCAGAGGCGTTCCTTACTTCACGAAGCAGGTCTGTACTGCGTACAATAGTCTTTGTAGGTATGCAACCCCAATTAAGACATGTACCTCCTGTAAGATCTTCCTCGATCAGACAAGGTTTAAGCCCAAGCTCCGATGCCCTGATAGCAGCAGCAAAACCCCCCGGTCCTGCACCTATAATCGCTATATCATAATTACTATTCATATTTAAGTCTTCTTTATAAGCTAGTAGTTAAGATGGCTACTTATGCCTTTGCCTTCGCAGCGCAGGTATTTTTGCCGTCTGGTCAATTCATAGCAAAAAAATCCAATGCGCTGCTAAAGGCAAAGTCATAAGCTGTATTGTTATCTATACATAATAGTTGCGTCGCAATCAGAGCAGGACCTCTTGCTTCGAATAGTAGGGTTTTGCTCTGCTTAGAATTATCTAACAGTTAATAAAATACCACTTAACCTTGATTAAATAAAGAAATAAATGCTTAAAAAATCTAAGCTCCAATTAAAACAGGGCCTTTTCATTTCGAGCGGGCATGGTTCGCCCTAATCATGCTTTATGCGAGAGCGAGGAATGAAGTGGAGCAAAAATTTCTCGCTGGGAAAATTTTTGCGTCCCTGCGTAATTGGTGTTTGGATTTTTACAAATTCTAAAATTTCTTAAATTGGCACACTTTAAAACTGACAACCCAAATTATATTTTAAGTGCTGCAATCTGTTTACGGGTAGAGTCGGCAGCACGTTCAAGAAGTTGTTTTTCATCATCATTAAGAGGTAATTCGATTATATCTTCAACGCCATCCTTACCTATCTGGGCAGGTACGCCAAGGTATATATCATTAAAACCATATTCTCCATTTAAAAAACAGGAACATGGCAATATCTCCTGGGTATCATGAACCACCGCTTTTACCATCCTAAAGACACCTGCGGAAGGCGCGTAAAAAGCGCTTCCTGTTCCAAGATATGAAACTATCTCCGCGCCGCGCAACTTTGTCTTTTCTATTATCTGTGCCGCCTCATCAGGCTTGATCGCTTCACTGAAGCTTACGCTGTTAATTTTACTATGACTTAGTATAGGGGCCATGGTCTCACCATGAGTACCCAAAACAAGGGAATCCATATCCTGCAACGGCTTATTTAAAACCCTCTCAGCCATAAGATTCATCCTGGATGAATCAAGGCATCCGGCCATACCAAGCACCCTTTTGCTGTCTATCATGCTCTCCTTAAATATAAGAAACGTCATTATATCAAGGGGGTTCGTAACTACTATTACGATAGGGTCATTATTAAATTCTTTAAAACCCTTTGCTACGCTTCTCATAACAGAGGTGTTCTTCTGAAGAAGTTCTTCTCTGGTCATACCCGGTTTTCTGGCAAAACCCGCCGTGATTACTACTATGTCGCTGTCCTTAGTATCGCTATAATCTGATGTGCCTATAATATTTTTGCCATGGCCCATCAAAGAGGCGGCATCCATAAGATCTTCTGCCTTGCCCTTTGCGATACCCTCAGCGATATCAAGCAATACTACGTCACCCAAGCCAGCCTCAAGCAATCTCATAGCTGAGGTAGCTCCTACATTACCCGCACCTATAACCGTTATCTTCATAATTTAAAACCACCGTGCTTTTTAAAATGCTTAACCACGCCGCCATCTTTTATGATCCTTGTCATAAACCCAGGCAAAGGCGTTATCTGTACTTTTTTGTTATTTGCCTTATTAACAACATAACCCTTATCAGTGTCAACCTCTAAGCGATGCCCCTGTTTAAAGCCGGTTGTGTCACATTCTATAAGCAAAAGCCCCAGGTTAATAGCGTTTCTAAAAAATATCCTGGCAAATGATTTTGCTATTACCGCCTGGATACCGGCACCCTTGATAGCGATCGGCGCCTGTTCTCTTGATGAACCGCATCCAAAATTACTTCCCGCTACAAGAAAATCTCCGCTCTTTACGGTTTTATAGAAATCAGGCTTAAGATCCTCCATAACATGCTTAGCGAGCTCCTTAGGGTCCTGTATCCTGAACTTGTACCTGCCGGATATAATATAATCAGTATTAACAGCGTCTCCGAATTTATGTGCTTGTCCTTTTAGTCTCATTTAATATAACTCCTGGGGTCTGTAATCTTTCCTGTTATGGCAGAAACCGCTACCGATGCCGGAGACGCGAGATATATAAAGGCTTTAGGATTACCCATCCTGCCTTTAAAATTCCTATTGGCCGTAGAAAGAACAGCCTCGCCATCCGATGGCACGCCATTATGCGTACCGACGCATGGTCCGCAACCCGGAGTAACCACATTCGCGCCGGATTCAACAAGGATCTTTACAATACCTGCCTTCATAGCCTTAAGAAATATCGGCCTTGAAGCAGGCGCAACGATAAGCCTGACATCAGGATGTACCTGTTTGCCTTTTAGTATCGATGCAGCTATCTTTAGATCCTCTAATCTGCCGTTAGTACAAGTACCGATAAATGCCTCTTGTATCGGCTTGCCCTTAAGCTTGGTTATGCTACATACATTATCGACCTGGTGAGGCATAGCTACCTGAGGAGCTATCTTGCTCGCGTCGTAATGTTTAATATTATCATACACAGCATCATTGTCAGCGTAAACCGGCTTTATGGTCTTTTTGGTCCACTGCTTTAACCATTTAATCGTCTTATCATCCGGTGGTATTATTCCACATTTCGCACCCATCTCGACAGCCATATTTGATATTGTGAAACGCTCATCCATTGAGAGGGCTTTTATAGCCGGGCCATAAAATTCCACAGCTTCATAAGTAGCCCCATCCGCGGTAAGATCACCTATAATATGCAGAATCAAATCCTTTGAATAGACGCCTTTAGCAAGCTTACCATCTACAACTATCTTCAATGTCTTAGGCACCTTAAACCAATTCTTACCGCTTGCAAGGGTTATGGCAAGGTCTGTCGAACCAAAACCAGTAGATAGCGCACCCAGCGCGCCGTAAGTGCAGGTATGTGAATCAGCACCGGCCACAAGATTACCAGGTAGAACATTGCCTGACTCAAGCACAACCTGATGGCACACACCACAACCTATGTCATATAGTTTTAGGGATTCCTTTTTAGCAAAGGCGCGCATCTTCTTGTGTATCGCTGATACACCAATATTTGGCGACGGGGCACTATGGTCGATAACCATGCAAAAATTAGACCTTGCTGATAGTTTTTTTGCTTTTATCTTATCCAGCGCGTCAATTATAAGCCCACTTGTACCATCTTGCCCTAAACAGAAATCAACCTTACAGATCGCGTAATCTCCGGACTTTAAATCCTTGCCGGCGTGAGCGCTTAATATCTTTTCCGCTATTGTTTTAGCCATTTCTCAATCCTATCTAAACCTTCTTTTATATTTTCCATACTCGTAGCAAAACTTAATCGTATAAACCCGGGAGCACCGAAACCTTCTCCCGGTACAACCGCTACTTTCACATCATCCAGGAGCTTGTCCGCAAACTCGAGGGTGTTCTTGTTTACCTCTGAGACATCAACAAAACAGTAAAAAGCGCCTTCCGGCTTTACGCAGGATATCTTATCTATCGCCTCTATGCGCTTGATCATATAATCTCTTCTCTTCTCAAACTCTTTCTTCATCTCGCCTATGGAGTTGTCTTCTTTTGTAATCGCTGCCAACGCTGCCTCCTGGCTTATCGAAGAAGGATTAGAGCTTGAATGATCCTGAAGATTCTTTATGGCCTTTGTAAGGGCCCTATCGGTTGAGGCGATATAACCTATTCTCCATCCTGTCATAGAATATGTCTTTGAAACGCCATTGACGATAATTGTCGCATCCTTGCTCTCCTGGCTTAACGAAGCTATAGACGCGCATTCTAAGTTATCATATATAAGGCGCTCGTAGATCTCGTCGCTAATAATCCTTATCCCTTTTCCGTTTAGCAGATTGAAGATACCTTTAAGCTCTTCCTTTGTATATACACAACCTGTGGGATTAAGTGGAGAATTGATAATTATAGCCTTTGTCTTATCTGTCAATGCCGCAGCAAGATTATCAAGCCTTACCTTAAAACCATCACAGGCAAGAGCATCAACAATAACCGGTTTTCCTCCGGCAACAGCAACCATCTCAACATAACTTACCCAGTAGGGGGAGATAATCACAACCTCATCATCCTTGTTGCATATAGCCTGAAATATATTATACAGAGAGTGCTTAGCGCCATTTGATACGACGATATCCTCTGGCTTATATTCCAGGTTATTAAAATCCGCGAGTTTATTACAAATCGCCTCTCTTAATTGTAGCGTACCTATGCTGATAGTATATTTTGTCTTGCCTTGGTCTATCGCTGTCTTAGCTGCTTCTTTTATATACACAGGGGTATCAAAATCAGGCTCACCCGCGCCAAAACTTATAACATCAATACCCTCGCTCTTCATCGCCTTAGCCTTTGATGTAATAGACAAGGTAGCCGAAGGCTTTATTCCCATTATGCGTTCTGAAAGTTCCATATAGATTCTCCTGATTTGTTTTATTGAAACTAAATATTACACTATATAAAAAAAATTGTCAATAAAAATAGGACACTCTTCGCTTGAAAGCTTCATAACGATCTACGAACCTCGCTTATGCCTCTTGCCTTCACAGCGCAGGTATTTTTGCCGTCTGGTTCATTCATGGCAAAAAAATCCAATGCGCTGCTAAAGGCAAAGGCGTGAGGGATTATGTAAGCATAAAAAAGCAGGGTTAAAATAGCAACCCTGCTTTTAAAACATATGGCATACCTAAAAGAACTATTTATCTTTTTTGAAAAAGCCCTTGAATTTTCCCATCAGACCGTCCTTATCATCTTTTGACGGTTTAATTTTATTTCTTTCTTTAGGCTCTTTTATCTTTTCTCCCTTTTCCTCTTCCTTCTTCGCGACCGGTACAGCCGTCACCTGCTTTACAGGTTCAGCGCTATCAAGAGCTTCTTTCTTAGGCTTAGACGCCTTAGAAGTGCTTTCCTTTGCCGGTTTCTTTGTCTTTGCCTCTTCTACTGGCGCTGTTGTCGCAGCAGCTTTAAGCTTCTTGCCCTTCTTGGTTTCCTTGACTATTACAGGCATATCTGTTAGCTCGAGTATCGCCAGGTTTGCTCCGTCGCCTCTGCGAAAACCTGTACGCATAATTCTTGTGTAGCCACCTTTTCTTTTTTCCGCGAGTGGGGCTACTACTTTTACAATCTTGCTGACGAGTGCCCGGTCCTGCAAAATCTTCTCCATGGCCCTGATATCTTTTAATTGGCCTGACTTGGCAAGAGTCACTATCTTCTCAACAACCTTACGTGCCTCTTTTGCCTTCTCTACCGTTGTCTGTATCCTATAGGCTATAAATAACGCCCTTGCTAGAGAACGCATAAGCTGTTTTCTCTGTGACTGGTTCCTACCTAACCTCTTATTAAGTTTTTTATGTCTCATACTGTGGGTCTTTCTGCGATTATCTTACATTATAATTTAAGATCGGATTTATTTCTTATCTTTTGCCTTCATGCCCAATGACAGGCCCATGCTCTCCAATACGCCTGCTATCTCTGTCAATGACTTCTTGCCAAAGTTGCGATATTTAAGCATTTCGCTCTCTGTTCTACATACAACCTCGCCGATTGTCTTAAGCTTTGCTTTCTCCAGGCAATTAGCGCTTCTGACTGAGAGCTCAAGCTCAGATACAGGCATCTTCATCTTATCCAAAAGCTCCGCATCTTCCACAGGTTCCTCAATAATCTCTAAGTCTTCCGGGAGCTTACCAAAGTTTACAAATATATCCATGTGGCGCTGCAAAACATTGGACGCGTAAAGAAGCGCCTCCTTAGGAGAGACGGCACCGTTAGTCCATATCTTGAGAGTAACCTTATCATAATCTGTTACCTGGCCGACTCTTGTATCTTCTACAAGGAAGTTTACCTTTGCAACAGGGCTAAAAAGAGAATCTACGGCGATAACGCCTAGAGCCTGACTCTCTTTCTTATTACCATCTGAGGGGACATAGCCTCTGCCTCTTCCTACTTCAAGCTCCATATTCAGTTTAATACTCTTTGTAAGAGTCGCGATATGCATATCAGGATTTATTATATCCAGTGTCTCATCAGATATAATATCCCTCGCCGTAACCTCGCCCTTACGATGGACCTTTATGAATATAGGCTTTGGCGCCGCGGTATGGCTTCTTAGCACCAAGCTCTTTATATTCAATATAATCTGCGTAGCATCTTCTACTACTCCGGGTATAGACCCAAATTCATGAGAAACGCCTTCTATCTTTATGCTGGTTACAGCGGTTCCCTCAACAGAAGAAAGCAGAACCCTTCTTAAGCTGTTGCCAAGTGTGGCTCCATAACCTCTTTCAAAAGGTTCAGCAATAAATTCGCCATAAGTATCTGTAAGCGTGTCTTCATTCGCTTTCAGCAATTTTGGCATTTCAAAATTTCTCCAAGCTATACCCATATCTTTAACTCCTTATATTAGTTATTTCAAACGGATAACTATAAGACTACTTAGAATAAAGTTCAACTATAAGCTGTTCCTCTATCGGGAACCCAACGTCATCTCTATCAGGTAAATCTAATACAGTTGCTGAAAATTTAGCTTCATCCAGATTGATCCACTTGGGCAACCCTCGGTCCTTATTGACCTTTATATTCTCTTCTATCTTTTTCTTATTCTCATCCTTTATATTCATGCTTATAACATCGTCTTTCTTTATAAGATAGGATGGGATATTTACCTTTGAACCATTTACAGCTATACCGTTATGCTTAACGATCTGACGCGCCTGCGCGCGAGAAGCAGCAAAGCATGACCTGAAGACTACGTTATCAAGACGCCTCTCTAGCATCTGCAATAGGATCTCTCCTGTAACGCCTTTCTGCCTTTCAGATTTTTGAAAATACCCGCGAAATTGCTTCTCCAAGATACCATATATGCGCTTTACCTTTTGTTTCTCGCGCAGCTGCATACCATAATCCGATACCTTGGTTCTCCTTCGTTGGCCATGTTGCCCGGGGCTATAACTTCTTTTATCAAAAGAACACTTGGCACTGACACAGCGCGTGCCTTTAATAAATAACTTGATGCCTTCTCTTCTGCACAATCTACACATCGAACCTATACGCCTTGCCATATTTACTCCTTAATAAATAGATGAAAGTCAGGTTAAAGGTAAGGATTCCATTGTCTATACAACTCTTTACCTCTATCTTTGCCTCTTTTTAATTGCTCGAATTTTCACACACTAAAAGACGATTACTATACGCGCCTTCTCTTTGGCGGCCTGCAGCCATTATGCGGTATGGGCGTAGTATCAGTAATCGAACTAACCTGTAAACCTGCTGCCTGGATAGATCTTATTGTGGACTCCCTTCCTGAACCAGGGCCTTTCACAAAGACATCTATCTTTTGCATGCCATACTCTTTTGCCTTCTTGGCTGCCTTATCTGCCGCAATCTGCGCAGCAAAAGGGGTAGACTTCTTGGAGCCTTTAAACCCGGATCCACCGCTGGATGCCCAGCACAATGTATTACCACCGGGATCAGTGATGGTAATAATAGTATTATTGAAAGTCGCTAAGATATAAGCAACCCCAGCTGGCACATTACGCTTTATCTTCTTTTTCACTTTTGTTTTTTTTACCACTCTTG
>CAZDLP010000024.1:13670-14776 GCA_964506565.1 uncultured Planctomycetia bacterium | reverse complement strand
AACCCCATTCAAGTGCGCTAGCCAAACTGCGCTACGCCCCGAACCAAAATTTTCAATTATTCAGGCTTCTTATCTCTCAGCATCAAATCACTAACTGCTGTATGAGGATTCTTATCTTTGAAAAGCACCTGATACACCTGTTCTGTAATAGGCATCTCTATGCCAATTTTTTTCGATAATCCATATACAGACCTGGTGGTCTCTATGCCTTCTGCCACCATATCCATATTTTCTATCAGATCAGAGAGTTTTTTACCTCTGGTAATCTCCTCGCCAATTGTCCTATTTCTGCTATATAAACTTATACAAGTTGTTACAAGGTCGCCGATGCCGCTTAAGCCGTTAAACGTTTCCTGCTCTGCCCCAAGAGCTGCCCCTAGCCTTTTCATCTCAACTAAACCACGTGTAAACAACGCGGCCTTGGCATTAGTGCCTAATTTTAAGCCGTCTGAAATACCTGCTGCAATAGCTATAATATTCTTTAGTGCTCCGCCAAGCTCCACTCCTATGATATCTGTAGAGGTATAAACCCTGAAACGATCTGACATAAAAAGTTCCTGTGCCTGCTTAGCAACATCCTTCGAAACTGACGCGATCACAGATGTAGCGGGGAGTCCACCTGCTATCTCATAGGCGATTGTCGGACCTGATAAAACAGCTATATTATCATAACCTAAATCCTGTCGTATGATCTCTGAGGGCCTATTAAAAGTCGTATTCTCAATCCCCTTAACAACTGAGACTATTATCTGCGGATTAAAGCTCGCACCCTTAATCTTTGCTATGATACCGCGCAGAAACTGCGAGGGAACAGCTACAACAATGACATCAGCATCTAAGGCTTTAGCGATATCAGATGTAATATCTATTGCCTTAGGTATCTTAATTCCAGGTAAAAATTTTATATTTTCGCTGTTTTGTTTTACTGTATCAGCATAGTCTGGAAAGGCGCTCCATAATCTGACAGATAGCCCTTTTTTTGACAGTAAAATAGCTAAAGTAGTACCCCAGCCGCCGTCTCCAAGTATGCTTATGCGCTTATTAATTGTCATAGTTATATAAGTATAACAAATAGTATATATTGAGTCAAGAAAATTGCTGTCAAA
>CAZDLP010000024.1:0-13570 GCA_964506565.1 uncultured Planctomycetia bacterium | reverse complement strand
TAGTTATATAAGTATAACAAATAGTATATATTGAGTCAAGAAAATTGCTGTCAAACCGCGCGATTTACATAGGAGATTATACTCCCACGCACTTTGGGGCAATTCCGCAGGAGCGTTCGCAAGCCTTAGGCTAAGGCTTGCTCGCTCTGCTTTGCTGCTCATTTACATAGTTTGAATAATGGAAAAACCATGCCTGCCTGCCGGTAGGCAGGCCATTCGCACCAAAAAAGTCCTGCTACAATTACCCCAAATCGTGTGGAACTGCACCCTAATTTTCTTATTTTTGAGGTATGGAAGAAATGGTTTTGCTGCAATTAATGCAGGGCTTTTTTAATGCGAGGGGGCACGGTTTCCGCCAAAGGCGGAAGAGCGAGCAGAAAAATAGAGTAAAATTTCTACGCTGAAAAAATTTTACGTCCCTGCACAATTGCTGCAAAACCATTTTAAAGCAGGCTCAATGGAATAACTTAAAAACTACAAAAACCTGTCAACTGGATTAGAATTGGGAACAGTCTTGATTTTGGGTGGATATGCGGCCTATCTTAGTTTTGTGCGGAAAGGATCTCTTTTGCTCTGATGGCATCGGCACTGCCGGGATATGCTGTGATAAGCTGATTGTAAATCATCTTAGCCCTGTCAACATCCTTCAAATTATTCTGGTATATCGCTGCCATGGAACATTGCGCAAGACTGGCAAAATCTGAATTAGGATATTGTTTATTGACCGCTTCGAGCACCTTAAGAGCAGAAGCGTAATCATGCGCATAGTAAAGATGCGAAGCTATAAACATAAGGATCTCAACGTTATATTGCGGCCCGGGATACCGCTGCAACATATCCTGCAATTCCATGGTCCTGTTCTTGACAAGTTCAAGATCATCATCCTTGGTGGCTTGCACCACACTATTTATGGACTCAAGTAATTCATTTGGTATAATGCGCTTTATCGCATCCGGTATATAAACAGTCGCCGGCCCCTGGAGGAACTCATCAACTCTATTAGAGCCTGTACCGATAAGAAGCATAACCTGTGGTTTCTCAATAAGCTGGTAAAGCTCAAGCATAGATTTCCATTCCTTATCAGATAACAGCTCCGGCATCGTAGAATATGAATACAATGAAGTGGATACCTCCTGCCCGGCAGATACATAAGTCGATGTCCTTTTGGCTTTTCCTGCCTTTAATGGATGCGCCTTTGATAAAAGCCTTACTCTGCCCTCAAGTACTCCGATCCATGTCTGCTTCTGTAGTACCTCTATTATAAATGCCGTACCGACAACCTCAGCGTCACAGGCAGGCGTATATATCCGCATGCTGGACCCCTTAAACTTGTCTGTGGTATTTACGAGTAGTTTGCCATATGATATGCTGAAATCTGTATCAATATTACGTAACCCGCTATCGAGCTTTGATAAGACTATTAGCGACTCATCCTTCAATCTTGCCTTGTACCTGCCTTTTGAGGCGATATTGACTATTGCTCCGGTACTTAATTGTATCTTATCGCCTGCTTTTAATTTCATCCTAGGTTTTGTCGCGATCCAATTATTATCCGCTTGCCTGTATATCCTGGCCTCACCTGCGCAGAATTCAATAAAAGGTACCTTTTGAAGCATCTGCGCTCTTATACCCCATGATAAAGACACAACAAGCAAAAATGACGCAGCTATCTTTACGGTAGCTGGTATAGGGATAATAACGGAATCCACAATCTTTGATGTTACATCCTGGATTCTATTTTTAAGACTACGTTCCCTTTGGCTCTGTAGTCTTTCATCGAGCAATCTATTGAATTCAAAATCAAATCCCGGTGATTCCTCTATAGGAGCAAGTTGATTGAGAGAGGCTCTTAAAGCCTTTATATCATCTATCCTCTTGCTGCAGCGGGGGCAATCAGCAATATGAACCTCCAGAGCCTCTCTCTTTTTCTGGTTATATTCTCCATCTAAATAGAGCGAAATATCTTTGAATTTAATTTCGCATTTCATCTTCTTTTTCTCCATTTTTCATATAATCAAGTAATTCCGCTAACTTCTTTCTTCCGCGCCATAGGCGTGAACCAACCGTCATCGGCCTGCATTTCATAATCTTTGCCGCATCATCATATGAGAGTTCTTTTATATCGCAAAGAATAACAGCTTCTTTCAAATGAACCGGCAGATGGTCAATAGCCTGCTGAATAATTGCCTCTATCTCCTTCTTATAAACATGCTCATCAGGCTTCTTCGCTGGACAAGCTATATTCTCAGTAGATAAGACATCTCCGGAAGCATCGGAATACGGATCCACCTTAACCGGCCTGACTCTCTTATCATAAGAGGCGTGCCTTAAAAAGTTTCTTGCCAGATTGCCTGCTATCCTGTAAAGCCACGAGGAGAACTTTGCTCTAGGTTCAAATCTATGTAGATTGGTATAAGCCCTGATAAAAGTTTCCTGCGTAAGCTCCTCTGCGCAATGACGATTGCCAATGAACCTGTATAGATAATTCAATATCGGCCTTTTATATGCGTTATACAACTCATTAAAGGCCTCTCGATCTCCCTCTTTAGCACGTATTACAATATTCTCATCTTCCATATGTAAAACCCTTAAAGGATAAAGATATTCCCACTTTACGTTAAAAAGTTAAAAGACTTTAAGCGTTCAAGCGCTTAAACCTTCTAACGCTTGAACTTCTAAAGCCTTTTAACCGCTTTTTACCTTCTGGCCAATCTTATATTCAGTACCCTTTATTAATCGCGATATATTTGTGCGGTGTTTATATATAATAAATACGCCAAGCAAGCACGCGAAGAGTGTATATTCTTTTGGTGTATGCAAAATAAACATTATAACAGGCAAGCTTACTGCCATTATTATGGAACTAAACGATACGTATCTAAACATAATCGCTGTTAATCCCCATACAAAAACACCGAATGCCATTGCTAAAGGCGCAAGTCCTATAAAGACGCCTATCGCGGTAGCTACCCCTTTGCCACCTTTAAATTTAAGAAAGATTGTCCAGATGTGTCCTGCTACAGCCGCAAATCCAAGCATAATTCTAAATAATTCGATATTCGGCAAGATGCCTGGTTTATAAAAAAAGGCTGCTACAAAAGTTACTGCTACAAAACCTTTTAATGCATCCAGAAAAAGCGCGATCAGCCCCGGCGCTTTACCAACACTACGCATAAGATTTGTAGCGCCAACATTACCGCTGCCATGTTCACGTATATCTATACCTTTTAAGCATTTTCCCAGTATGTAGCTAAAAGGTATAGCGCCTAAAAGATAGGATACCAATACACCGCTAATAAGGCTAAACATTGCGATACCTCCGATCTCTACCATTATAGCAAAACTCTCCCCTCTAAACCTTCTCTTTATTCCTCGCACGTAGCTGAAAACTTATAGGGATTCCTTCAAAGCCAAACTCTTTTCTGAACTGACGTTCAATAAATCTTATATATTCTCTTTTTATAAGCTTAGGGCTTGTACAAAATAATGTAAATTGAGGTGGTCCGGTATTTGTCTGGGTAGCATAAAATACCTTTGGCCTAGCACTTTTCTGCGCTACATGCGGGGAATGTTTCTGCACCCTTTCAAAAAACTTATTGATTCGGGGCGTCGATATTAGAACCTGAGATTTTTTCTTCAGTTCGCACGCGGCGTCTAACGCTTTAATTATATTGCGCTTTTGTATACATGAGGTAAATAGCACCTGCATCCATTCAATTGGCCTATACAGAAAGACTAAGCGCTCTTTATAGGTCTGAGTATCAGTATCTCTGATAAGGTCCCATTTATTTACAAGAAGCGTACAAGCCCTACCTTTTTTTATAGCGTAATCCAAAACAGCTATATCTTCCCTGCAAAGGCCTTTCACGGCATCTATCATAATCAAGGCTGTATCAGCACCCTTAAGGGCCTCTTTTGTCCTGGAAAGGCTAAATATCTCTACAACATCCTTAATCTTCTTCTTGTGCCTCATGCCCGCTGTATCAACAATTACAAGTATCTCATTATCTCTTTTTATTGTTATATCCACCGAGTCTCTTGTCGTGCCCGGAACATCATCAACCACTAACCTCTCTTTATCAAGAAGGCAATTAATAAAAGACGATTTTCCTACATTAGGCTTACCGATTACCGCGACCCTTGTCTGCTCATACTTGATCTTATCAGCAGCTAAAGAGCGCTTTTTTATAGTTTTGTTATACTCAATAATATATGCCACAATATCAGCATATAACCTACTCATACCGGTTCCGTGTAGAACGGATATCGCATAAGGCCTATCAAGTCCTAAACGATAGAAATCAAAGGCATCATTACCTTGCTGCTCATCATCTACCTTATTAACCACAAGAAAAGTCTTCTCGTTACGTTTTTTCAAGATATCTGCTATATGCTGATCCTGATATGTCAAGCCCGATTTTATATCAGATACAAGAATCACGGCATCTGCCTCTTCTATGGCCTCTCTGCTCTGCTTATATATTAGCTTCTCCATAGGCTCTTGCGGTTTTGACATAATGCCGCCCGTATCAACAATTACACAAGACTGCTTGTGGAAATTAACAGTTGCGTAAAGGCGATCGCGCGTAACGCCCGGCACAGATTCAACTATAGCCTTGCGCTGCTTTAGTATCCTGTTAAAAAGAGAAGATTTGCCAACATTTGGCCTGCCGATTATGGCAATCTTGGGAAGATTTGTTTTATGCTCAATGTGACTCATTCAATACCTTGCTGCCACGCCAGATGTAGTCAAAGCATGACGCCATTGTGAAAAAGACTGTTACCCACCAGAATATATAACGATATGGGCACTGAAGAAGCGATACGATAACTGTAGCCATCTGAAAAAAGGTAGTAACCTTACCTGCTAAAGAAGGTTTTATATCAATATCTCTAAAAATAACCAGGATAATAACTGACCCCAATAATATAATAGCGTCTCTGCTAATAACTATAATTGTAAGCCATGGCGGTATCTTAGAAGCAGCAGGGATATGCCCTAGCACAGATAGGCACAAAAACGCGGTCAGGATCAAAAGCTTATCAGCGAGCGGATCAAGAATCTTACCTAGCTCTGTTTTCTGGGAAAACTTTCTTGCTATATAGCCATCGATAGCATCTGTCAGCGCACAAACAACAAATATGCCAAGCGCGACATACCTTAAGAAATCATACTCTGCCTTATAATAAAAGAGTGTGGTCAGGAGAAACGGCACCAGTAATATTCTTGCTATAGTTATCTTATTTGCAAGGCCCATATTTTTCGGTTTTGGGTTTTAGGTTTATATAATAAGCATTAATTTAATAAAATTGACTCTTAATTATCTAGTTGCCTTCGCACCACAGAATGGGCAAAAATTTGTTCCGGCAGGCAGATCTTTTCCGCATTCGGGACACTTGACATCTTGAATCTGAAGTCCGCAATTTGGGCAAAATTGCATACCGGGCGTTATCTCTGTACCGCATTTCGGGCACCTTTGATCAACCACCTTCGCAGCCCTTGGTTCCGATGGTATCTTATCAGAGATGTAATCTACCATATCCGCTATAGCAAGATGCGTAGCTTTACCTAGAGGTGTTTTTTTAAAGCCTCCGATAGTGCCTCCTATGCCTTTATTGTAATAGCCTAATGTAAGGCCTGATGCAGGAACTTTCTTCTCAAACCTTTTTGATCCGTATATTTCACCGGTAGTAGCATCATATATCCTGATAATACCGCCTATATGAGCCTCTGATGTCTCGCCACCTAAATTAAAACCTTTGATCGTAATGCCTAAGCCACCGCCTGATTCCTTATACGTAAACTCCGTAATGGTGCCTCTTACAATGTATTCAGCACCTTTCATGCTACCTGTCTTAGCGCCGGTCGCAGATGAAACTCTGCCTCCTGTTACAAGATCCTGCTCCGTAGTTATATCGCTTAGATTCATCCTCTCCACAACATCAAACTTACCTGTATTTACAAGCGCGTCAGAAAGCATCTCACCCATACCTGTACCAATGTCCCACTTAGCGTCATGCCAAAACCCGCTTGATGCCTTTGTCTCAAACCCGTATACTGTTACAGTCGGTTTATAAGCAAATGCAGGGGATGAAAAAAGACATACTGTTATAAATATCACCGCAAAAAACCAGGCTACCCTTTTCATAGTCGTACCCTCCTTTTATTGATGGCCTTTATTGTGCCGATTTAAACTATTCCAATATCCTTACCCTTGTCAATGGCCAATATAATAGAAATGCTTTTCCCACTAGGTATTTCTTTGGCACAAACCCCCAATATCTGCTGTCTCTCGATGAAGCGCTATTATCTCCAAGTACAAAAAAATTGTCATCCGGCACCCTAATTGTCACATCCTCTTCACCGTAAGGCGTGCCCGGCTTGTTGTAATAGTAGGTCTGGGCTATCTTCTTTGGCTCCTGAACCAGTACGCCATCAACCCATATTTTACCGTCAATAATACGTACGGTTTCACCGCCAAGCGCTATAAGTCTCTTTATAAAATCTTTCTTGGTATCTTCAGGATATTTAAACACCACAATGTCTCCACGCTTCGGAGTCTTAAACCTGTATATAAACTTATTCACAAGTATGCGGTCGCCCTCAATAAGGGTTGGGCGCATTGAACCCGTAGGTATCTTAAATGCCTGAACAACAAACGTCCTTATGATAAGCGCTAGTATTACCGCTGTTACAACTACTTCTACATTTTCGCGATTAAATATGGCCTTAAATATGCTCTTTAAATAAAATTTAATATCCAAAAACATCCTCCTTTTTAAATTATATTTTCATCACAGATAAAAATGCCTCCTGTGGCACCTGAACCTTGCCAAACTGCTTCAATCTCTTCTTGCCTTCTTTCTGCTTTGCCCAAAGTTTTCTCTTTCTTGTTATATCGCCCCCATAACATTTTCCGGTAACGTTCTTTTTTAATGCTGGAACTGTTTCTCTTGCTATTACCTGACTACCCACTGCCGCTTGTATCGCTATCTGGAATAGCTGTTTTGGTATAAGTTCTTTAAGCTTTAGCGCTATTGCCCTACCTTTCACCTGGGCCTTATCCTTAAAAATAATAGACGAAAGCGCATCACATGGTTCGTTATTTAACAATATATCGAGTCTTACAAGATTATTAGCCTGGTAATCTATAAATTCATAATCGAGGGAGCCGTACCCCTGGGTAAGCGATTTAAGCTTATCATAAAAATCGGTTATGATCTCTGGTAAGGGGAAATAGTATGTAAGGTTAGCTCTCTCTGGCGTCAAATATTCCGTGCTTATATAAATGCCTCTACGTTGCTTTGACAACTCCATAATATTACCTAAGGATTCTGCTGGTATTATCATCTTTGCCTCAACAAACGGTTCCGCGATCTCTTCTATTTCCTGGGGGTTTGGCAGTTTTGTCGGGTTTTCTATTTCCAATATTTCACCATTTGTCTTCTTGACCCTGTAAATAACTCCGGGGGTTGTAAGCACAAGGTCTAATCCGTATTCCCTCTCAAGCCTCTCCTGTATAATCTGCATATGCAAAAGCCCTAAAAACCCGCACCTAAAACCATAACCCATAGATGTAGAGCTCTCCTGCTCAGAACTAAAAGAACTATCTGATAGCTGTAATTTTGAGATCGCGTCCTTCAGCCCTTCAAAATCCTTGGTATTCATCGGATATATGCCACTAAAAACCATCGGCCTTACCTTCTTATACCCCGGAAGCGGGGCCTCTGTGGGAGATTGCGCATCAGTTACAGTATCACCTGCTATAACATATTTTGGATTTCTAATATTTGACGCAAAATAACCTACCATGCCACAATCAAGCGATGTCATTTTATGCATACCGGGATTAAACACCCCTATCTCCAATAACTCAAAATCTTTAGAAGCCTGCATAAACCTAATTTTCATGCCGGGCACAAGCCTTCCACTTACAATTTTTACATAGACCATGACCCCTTTATATGAATCATACTGGGAATCAAATACAAGCGCCTGTAATGGCTTATCCGCTTCGCCTTCAGGATAAGGAACTTGCGTAATAATTCTTTCCAATATCTCCTCAGTTCCTATATCTTCTTTCGCGCTAGCAAGTATGATATCAGCCTCATCAATATTAAGCATATCGCGTATCTGTGCTCTTACTTTATCTACGCTCGCGTTTGGAAGATCAACTTTATTTATAACGGGTATGATAGTTAGATTGTTCTCTTTAGCTAAATAAAGATTTGCTACTGTTTGTGCTTGCACGCCCTGAGCCGCGTCAACAAGAAGTATCGCGCCCTCACATGCCCTTATTGATTTTGACACTTCATATGAAAAATCGACGTGCCCCGGAGTATCGATTAGATTCAGAATATATTTCTTGCCATCTTTTGCGCTATAATTTAGGCGTACAGCAGAGGCCTTGATAGTTATACCATGTTCTCTCTCTAGGTCCATACTATCAAGAAGCTGGTTCTTGAACTGACGCCCTGTTATAGCACCTGTAAATTGGAGCATCCTATCGGCAAGTGTGGATTTACCGTGATCTATATGCGCTATAATGCAGAAGTTTCGTATGTTTTTAGTATTCATCCGAGTATATTTTTACCTCTCTCTAGCAGATTTTTAACGCCGCGCGCACTCCCAGCCTCCGCGTAAATACGAATCAGTGGCTCTGTACCTGAGGCACGAAGCAATAGCCAGCTCGCATCCTCCAGTATAAATTTAATGCCGTCATACGCCTTAAGTCGAAGTAGCTTTTTTCCTGCTATAGTTCGCGGGGGATTACGCTTTAACTTATTCATAAGAGTGGCTGCTTTTTTCATCGGATATCTCATGTCTATCCTACCATAGAAAAATCTGCCATAACGCTTATCCATGTCGCGCATTATTACGCCTATGCTTTTTTTTCTGTATGAGAGCATCTCCATAAGCAAAAGCGCTGAAAGCATCCCATCTCTTTCCGGTATATATCCGCAAAAACCTATGCCGCCGGATTCTTCCCCTCCGATTAGCACATTCTCCTTGAACATAAGTGCCGATACGTACTTGAATCCTACCGGAGTCTCAAACATTGTAAGATTGTACCTGTTACATATCTTCTCTATTAATGTTGTCCCGGATATAGTCTTAACTACATCACCTGTCAGCCTTCTATTCTCAATAAAGTGCAAAAGTATAAGAGATATGATCTGCCCGCTCTCTATAAACTTACCGTTAGGGCACAGGGCACCTATTCTATCCGCATCACCATCCATAGCAACGCATAGGTCAAATTTCTTCTTTCTAATATATTTAGACGGATATTCAAGGTTTTTCGGTATCGGCTCAGGATTGACACCGCCAAAAAGCGGGTCTATACTACCTCTGATAGTCTCAATACCGGGCCATGGTTTACCCAAAATAGCCTCCAGGTAGCCTGCTCCCGAGCCATGCATGTAATCGATAAGTACTTTAGGACGAGCCTGCCGTATCTTTTTAATATCAACATAGTTTCTGATAAACTTAATATAATCCAAGGAGACATCTATAAACTTAATCCTGCCTTTTTGTTTTGCTTTTTCAAAATCTAGGACATTAGGCTCTTTCTTCCCTATAAGCTTTTCTATACTTCCGGTTGTAACCTGATCCGCGGATGTCGCTAAATTGGTCTTAAATTTTATACCGTTAAAAATAGGGGGGTTGTGACTTGCCGTAAGAATAACGCCCCCATCTAATCCTTTCATTTTGATAGCAAGAGATATCGCTGGCGTAGGTGTCGGCTTATCAACAAGTAATACGTTAATTTGATTAGCTGCCAAGACCTCTGAGACTAATTTGGCATATACATCGGACATAAACCTTGTATCATAGCCTACTATTAATCGGTTGCCGGTTTTCGGTTTTCGGTTTTCGGGCAATGTAGTAGAATTTACATGATCCGCTATAGCCTGTGCAACTCTGCGGACATTATCAAAAGTAAACTCCTTGGCTATTACTGCTCTCCAGCCATCTGTACCAAATCTAATACTCATATGCTATTACTCCATCCTATAGCTATCTTAAGCTAGCAATCGCCTTTTTTATGTCATTTGCTTTAAACAGGTATGTTCCCGCGACTAAAATATTAGCTCCAGCGGCTTTTGCCAGTCTTGCTGTCTGGGCATTTATCCCGCCATCAACCTGTATATCGCCCTCGTAGCGCTCTCTTATCTTTTCAATCTTAGGCATCATCTCTCCCATAAAGCTCTGCCCTCCAAAACCCGGCTCAACTGTCATAACGAGAACCAAATCTACAAGATCAAGCACATCATATATCGCGTTGGGCTTGGTCTTTGGTTTTATAGAGACTCCCGCTCTTACACCATAAGATTGGATTCTTTTTATCAATGCTCTTAATTTAGGCGCAGCTTCTGCATGGACCGTAATAAGATCACTTCCTGCTTTTACAAAATCATCTACATATCGCTCTGGTTTCTCTATCATAAGATGACTGTCTATAATAAGCTTAGTGTGCTTGCGTAAAGATCTCACGACAGGAGCCCCGATAGTTAGGTTTGGCACAAAATGGCCGTCCATTACATCTACGTGAATCCAGTCAGCACCCGCTTGTTCAGCACGCCTAATCTCATTACCAAGATTACTAAAATCCGCCGCTAATATTGACGGGGCCACTAAAGTATCTCTTAATACGCAAGAAACTTTTTTTAGTTTTGATTTACATTTCTTATTCATAGTTAAGACCTTATCTTTTTAAGCAACAAAGAGCCCTTCTATATCAAGCTTCTCTTTATCCATTTGCGGGCCGATAACCGCCAACTTCAATGCACCGGGTTTAAAGAGTTTTGTTGCTACGTCTTTTATCATATCGACATCTACCTTTTTGATGTCCTTTAATATCTGATCCTTTGTCTGAATTCTTTCTGCGATTGAAGCCTGTTCTCCGAGAAAAAGCATATTCGACATAGTGCTCTCCAGCGCCATAAGAAGGCCGCTCTTAAAATACTCTTTAGACATATTTAGCTCTCTCTTATTGACCGGGTACTTCTTTGCCTTACCAAGCTCTTTTATCATGATCGATACAGCTTGCTTGAGTTTTTTATTATCAATACCCGCATGTATAAAAAATGATCCTGTGTCAGAATACGACTTAGCGGATGAGCCGATCTCGTATGCTAGGGATCTCTTCTCTCTTATTTCGTTGAATAGCCTGCTCGACATATTACCACCAAGTATAATATTTAAAAGCGCGAGTCCATAACGTAACGGGTGCTTGCGGCTTAACCCCTTAACCCCAAGACAAAGGTGCGTCTGCTCTGTAGCCTTATGGAAGAATTTAACCTGTCGTGCCCCGATAGAAGCGGGTGCCTTTTTAAATGCAGGTTGTTTCACCGGCTTTTTCCTATCAAATGATTTTTTGATTTCAGATACGAATTCATCATGAATTATATTGCCGCAAGCTACCGCTATAATATTGTTCGGCGCGTAAAAATTCGTTTTTTGAGCCAAAAGAGCTTTTCTATTTATAGCGCCTACGGTATCATAGGTTCCTACAAGAGGGAGTCCTAGGGGGTGGCCTGGCCATAAAAGCTCATCGAGAAGATCGTGCACATATTGCATGGGTAAGTCCAGATACATCCTAATCTCCTCAAAGATAACCTTACGCTCCTTCTCCATCTCTCCCTCATTAAATACAGAATTTAGGACCATATCAGAGAGCACATCACATGCCAAAGATAGTCGGTGCGAAAGTATCTTCACATAATAACAGACACATTCTTCCGATGTGAAGGCATTAAAAGCGCCACCTTTTATCTCGATAGCTTGTTTTATCTGCTGGCAGGAGCGGTTCTTGGTTCCCTTAAAAAGCATATGCTCCATAAAATGCGATATGCCCTGGTTCTTCGTCGTCTCATATCTGCCACCGGTTCTAATCCAAAGCCCTACAGAAAGTGAGTGCGCGTCAGGAAACCTATTGGTAATCACTTTAAGCCCATTATTCAAAACTGTCTCTTTATGCAATGTATTAGCTCCTTATCTTAAGCAATAAAACTGTTTCGTGCGTCTACTTACTATTTTTACTGCAATCCAGATATGCCTGCAATATAATCTGCGCAGCAAGTTTATCTATATGTTTCTTTCGCTTCTCTCTACTCATATCCGCGGCAATTAATATCTGTTCGCCCTGGCTGGTGGTAAGCCTCTCATCAAATGTTAAAACCCCTGCCTTGACCCTGCGCTGTAAACGGCTTGCGAAATCTATCGCCTTTTCCGCCTGGGGACCTTTTGTGCCATTCATATTAAGAGGTAGGCCGATAATAACTTTATCCGCGCTATAACGCTCTACAAGAGCTACGATGTAATTCAAAGAGGCCTTGATACTTGTTACATTAATAGTCTCTTCGGCAAAACTGATAACTTGCGACTCATCGCTTATAGCGACACCTATTCGTTTCGTACCTAAATCCAGCCCTACAATACGGCCCACTTATATTTTATCCTTTAAAATCTTCTTTTCTGCCAGGTCGACCAGGTCCTTGACATTCTCCGCTCTATCACCGGAACATACAAGAGTAACATCCGGAGTCTGCACGATAATAATGTTATTAAGGCCGATAGTAGCTACCAGATGAGACTTTTCACCTATAACAACTGAATTCGTTGTATCTATACTTATATGATTTGCGTCAATACTATTTTTACTATTATCTTGTTTTGTATATTTTTTAAACCCGTTCCAGGAGCCTATATCATCCCAGGCGATATCTGCCTTTACTACCAAAATTCTATTTGTCTTTTCCATAATCGCGTAATCAATTGAAATGTTAGGAAAATCCTGATAATAGCGATTTATCGCGGACTGCTGGGTCCTTGTTCCAAGTGAAACCTCTATCCTGGAAAGCACTCGAAAAATAGCGGGGTTGTAACGCTTGAATTCCTCCAAAAACACCTCAGCCTTACCGATAAATATGCCGCTATTCCATAGATATCTTTTAGATTTTATAAATAATTGCGCTTTCTTAATAGATGGCTTTTCTGTAAATTTATCGACAGCGTATACGCCGTAGGGTTGTTTGGCCTTTACCCGCTTATATAATGTTCCTGTTTTTATATAGCCATAACCTGTTGCCGCGAATCTTGGTCTTATGCCCACTGTAATAATAGCGTCCTTAATACATGTGATAAGTGATGAGAGCCTGAAAATCTCTTTTATAGCGGGCTTATCATCTATTATCTGGTCTGCAGGCACAACAAATATTACGCCATCAGGGTCCTTCTTTTTAACCAAGGCAGCTCCTAGTGCAATCGCCGGCGCGGTATTTCTTGAAACTGGCTCTGCGATAATATTTTCCTTAGGAAACCATGGTAAGGCCTTTCGTATCGGCTGAAGGTGCGTTTTACTTGTAGTTATCAGTATATTCTTTAAAGGCATGACCTGCTTGAGCCTTTCTATGGACTGCTCAAGGAGGGTCTTCCTGCTATTAATCTTTAATAAGAACTTTGGTGACGATTTTCTCGACTTAGGCCAGAGCCTTTTGCCTAAACCGCCCGCGATTATTACGCCATGCAACATTATCTTACGCCTCCTACCATACTTTTAGTAAA
>CAZDLP010000023.1:13801-15064 GCA_964506565.1 uncultured Planctomycetia bacterium | reverse complement strand
TTACATGAATATTAAAAGATTAAAAGGCACACAGGACATATTGCCCGCGGAAGCGGGTTTGTGGCAATTCGTGGAGCGGATATCAAGCAAGGTCTTTTCCTCATATGGTTACAAGGAGATACGTACCCCTATCATAGAAGAGACACGCCTTTTTACACGCAGCGTAGGAAAAGAGACAGATATCGTAAAGAAGCAGATGTATTCGTTTCTGGATCAGGGCAATCGTGATATATCTCTTCGGCCTGAGGAGACCGCCTCTGTAGTACGGGCTTATATTGAAAATAGGCTCGATAATACAGAAGGATTTGTTAAGCTTTATTATATGGGTCCCATGTTTCGAAGCGAGAGGCCTCAGGCTGGTAGATACAGACAGTTTAACCAGATTGGAGTTGAGGCGATAGGCTCATGCTCAGCTTATCTTGACGCTGAGATTATAATATTACTCGATAATCTCCTAAAAGAGTTGGGGTTAAGCGGATATAGTTTTAATATTAATTCATTGGGTTGCAAGAAGGATAAATCCAATATAATCAATATTTTAAAAAAAGAATTACAAGATAGTATATCTGAGTTGTGCGATGATTGTAAGGTGCGATACGATACCAATGTATTGCGCATACTTGATTGTAAGCGTGATGACTGCAAAAAAGTGGTTAAGTCTATTTCAATCAAAGGCGTATTGTGTCAGAGTTGTGAGGAAGGCTTTTTATCTCTTCAGGAGATACTGAAGTCTAATGGTGTTGAATTCACTGTAATGCCCACGCTGGTTAGGGGGCTAGACTATTATACGGGTCTGGTCTTTGAGGTTTCAGCAGGTTTACTTGGTGCCCAAGATGCGATTGCGGCTGGCGGAAGATATGACAATCTTGTTTCTGATCTTGGGGGGCCAAAACAGGGCGCTATAGGTTTCGCGCTCGGATTAGAAAGAGTAATACAGCTATTATTAAATACAAAAACCTTGGCCGTGGTCAACGAAGGCGTGTCGGTCTTTGTTGTTACCATGGGTGAGCAGGCGTACCAAGCCGGGTTTGATATATTATATAAGCTTAGATGCGCAGATATTTCATCTGATATTGATTATCAGCAAAAATCCTTAAAAGCTCAAATGCGTTACGCTGATAAGATTAAAGCGGGGTATGTACTTATGCTTGGTGACGATGAGCTTAAGAGTGGACAAGCGATTTTGAAGAATATGAAGGATGGCTCTCAGCTAGAGATTGGGTTGGATAGTATTGTTGAAGATGTAAAAAGGATAAAGGATAA
>CAZDLP010000023.1:0-13701 GCA_964506565.1 uncultured Planctomycetia bacterium | reverse complement strand
TGACAGATGAACTAAGAAAATGCGAATTTAAGGTTTTTAGCGATGTAATTGCCAATAATGGCATAGTAAAGGCTATTAATTTAAAGAAGCCCAAAGAGATGCCACGCAGCAGGATAGACGCGCTGACAGAATTCGCGAAATCAGCAGGGCTTAAAGGTCTTGCATATATTAAGATGGGCGCAGAAGGACCGGAAGGGCCTGTAGTAAAGTTTTTTTCAACTCAGGAACAAGCGATTATTGTAAAAAAGGCTGACGCATCGGAGGGTGATTACATATTTTTTGCGGCATCAGATAAGATTTTATGCAATGATGCGTTGTCAAAATTGCGTACTAAACTTGGCCACGAGGAAGGTTTAATAGATAATAAAAAAATGGATTTTTTATGGGTGAATGATTTCCCGCTGTTTAAATATAATGAGGAAGAGAAAAGATGGGACTCTGAGCACCACCCTTTTACAGCTCCGTGTGATGAGGACACGCAGTATTTTTCAACAGATCCGGGTAAGATAAAGTCGCGTTCTTATGACCTCGCTCTCAATGGTGTTGAGCTTGGAAGCGGAAGCATAAGAATACATAATAAAGATATGCAAGCTAAGGTATTTGATGTGATCGGTATTGATAAGGATGAAGCTGAGGAGAGATTCGGTTTTTTAACAAAGGCGCTTGGTTATGGCGCTCCGCCACATGGCGGTTTTGCGGCTGGCCTGGATAGGCTTGTGGCGATACTTTGTGGATGCAATTCTATCAGAGAAGTAATAGCTTTTCCTAAAACACAAAGAGCTATATCTCCTTTGACCCAGGCGCCGTCTGTTATTTCGGAGAGGCAACTGGACGAATTAGGATTAAAAATAAAAGAATGAGAACAACAGAAATAGGAGGTCGTAGATGAAGAGGTATCTTGTCGTATTGTTAGCAGTGGTAGCTTCAATATCGCTTACAGGTTGTGTTACTGTAAAGAAAGTTGTTAGGGAGAGGGTTGATCAGGATGTAGCCGGTAATCAGGGTTATCTGACAGGTAGTAGCGACATTGCTGTGACAGAATCTAGGCCTGCCAAAAGAGAGTATTTTGATATAAAGATCGAATTGCCTACCTGGCAAGAGATGAATGCAAGGCCCGCAAAACAGGACAAGAAGCTAAAGCCGGCACCTCGTAAAAAAATCAATAATGATACTGCTGTGACAGGAAATCAAGGCTATCTGACCAGCGCCGGTGGAGTTGAGGAAGATCTGCCTGTTTATAAAAATATAGATAATGACGTGGAGACGGTCTATGAGTATGAAGAGGTTGACGTGGAGATCGTTACTGACGATGAAGTAATCCTATATGAGGAAGAAGCTATACGCCCTGTTTATCAGGAATATACTGTTAAGAGTGGCGATACTCTTTCGCATATTGCCAAAGCATTTTACAATAAAGCATCTAAGTGGACGGTTATATATGAGGCAAACGCGGATAAGCTTAAAGACCCTAGTACTGTATTGCCCGGAACAGTTCTTATTATACCAAATCTTGAGGAAGCTGAATCTAAATATATTAAATAAATGAGCGCGTAAGTTACCCTGTACCGTAGCGCCTGCCCGCCTACGGCGGGAAGCAAACTCTGTATAGGGTAAAAGGAATATGCTGGGTCCAAAGGATCATAAAGGCATACGAAGAAATGGATTTAAGAAGATGAGCCCTCTTATAAAGAAAGCACTATTCAGGATTAGGAATTTAGGCAATTCACTCAATACTGGACAGCAACAAAAACATCAGATGGCCGCAAAGACTGTCAAGAGAGTGCTGATTGCAGTTTTTATGGTCTTTATCGTGATAGGTATAATTTATTCAGCGAAACTTCCCATAAGGATGTCTCTTAACGAGGGCGATATCGCAGTTGAAGATATCTATGCGCCGTTTGATTTTCAGTACAGATCAGGGGTTGACGAAGAGAAGACAAAGGTGTATCAGGACAAGGCTGAGGCTAGAATAGCGCCTATTTACAGCATCAATGATAAAGAGTATAGGGCCGTGGAGGCAGAAGCGAAAGATTTTTTTGCCCTCCTAGATTCTTATATTCAACTGGCAGCTGTCCTGGTAGAGGAGCGTGACGCAGATAACTTGGGGCAGGTACGTAAAAAGATCGAAGATAAGGTTGGTAAAGACGAGGCCGGTATTTTTATAGAAGCAGGCAACCTGCCAGCGCTTCAACCGTATACATTGGAAACATTGCAGACAATATATTCATATCCTATTATTGCACAAAAGATAAAGAAGTCCTTGCGTGTAGAGGGTAGCGAGGACCTGATTATATATAATAAGCTCACCAAAAAGAAGAGTGAAGAAAAAGTAGCCGATATTAATACAGATGAATCTATTCTTAGAAAAATAAAACCACTTTTAT
This sequence comes from uncultured Planctomycetia bacterium, assembly GCA_964506565.1. GTDB lineage: Bacteria > Omnitrophota > Gorgyraeia > JABMRG01 > JABMRG01 > JAUVHV01. The sequence continues at coordinate 11,317 of CAZDLP010000023.1, read as the reverse complement.
CAAGTTATAACATAGAAGATAAGAAGCAGGTAAATGCTTTGTACGGGTTTATTTCAAGTTTGGTAAAGCCTAACCTTGCTATTAGCCAGGATGAGACAAATCTCGCGAAACGAGAAGCTGTTTCAGCGGTTATGCCAATCTATGTTACAGAATCCAGATCAAAAGGCGAGGTAGTTATAAGAAGAGGCCAAAGGATCGCAAAGGAGCACATTGCCCAGTTTGACGTAGTTAGCGCTATGACCGCAGTGAGTAATAGTTTTTCACAATTTTGGGGCATGGTTACGCTTATATGCTTATTGGTGTTTATACTTTATATTTATTTGAAGAAATTTGAGCTTGGCATATTCTCTCAGGATAAACTTTTGCTGCTGATGAGTTTGCTTATTATATTTGTAGCCTTATCCGCGCGTCTCATTGTCTCTTCCCCATTACCCAGTTATTTCATACCTGTTGCCGTAGTCTCGATGTTGATTACATTGCTTATAAACGGAAGGGTAGCCGCGATTGTTGTGGTTATCGCCGCTGTTACAGTGACCTTAATTGCAGGCATAAAATTTAACATATTTTTCGTCTCCATGATTGGCGGTATCTTTGCGATATGCACTATATATAACGCGAGGTCACGTAGTCATATTATAAGGTCAGGGCTCTATGTTGGGCTGATTAATTTCATAGCTATCTCCGCGATAGGTATGGTATCAAATTTTGAACCAAATATATTTCTAAAGCAAGGCCTGTGGGGTATAGCCAACGGTATCGTTTCCGCCGCCATTGTAATGATCTTTCTCCCTGTATTTGAATATCTATTTAAGCTCACTACGGATATTAAATTACTCGAGCTTGCCGACCTGAATCATCCCTTATTAAGAGAAATGGTAACAAATGCTCCCGGTACATATCATCATAGTATAATTGTAGGAAACCTTGCTGAAACCGCGGCAAATGCCATCGGCGCGAACTCGCTTCTTTGCCGTATCAGTTCGTATTATCATGATATTGGAAAGATCGAAAAAGGGGAATATTTTGCTGAGAACAAGAAAGAGCTTAAGGATATGCATAAAGGCCTTTCTCCGTCAATGAGTTCACTGGTTATAACCAATCATGTTAAAGATGGCGTTGAACTCGCGGAGAGACATAAGCTTGGGAATTCTATAAAGGATATTATACAACAGCATCATGGTGGAAGCGTTGTAACATACTTTTATCATCAGGCTCTGGAAAAGAAGCGGCAGGATGAATCGATCAGCAAGGAGGCGTTTAGATACGCTGGGCCTAAGCCACAGACTAAAGAATCGGCAATAGTCATGCTGGCAGATTCTGTAGAAGCCGCGTCACGCGTTTTGCAGAATCCAACACCCCAACATTTCAAAGAGTTAGTGCGGAAAATCGTTAATAACAAATTTATCGATCGCCAGCTCGATGAATGTAATCTTACACTTAGAGATATCGATAAAATAGCTGAAAGCTTTGTAAGGGTTCTTACGGCTACTTACCATTCGCGCATAGAATACCCTGATAGTAAGCTTAAGAAATATGAGAATAATAATAACAAACACCCAAAAAAAGATAAAGCTTAATAAGAAAAAGATCAAGCTCATCGCGTTTAAGACACTTCAGGCTCTTGCTCAGCCTGAAGAGACGCAGGTAGCCTTAAGTTTTGTTACAAGATATAGAATCAAAAAAGCAAACAGCAAATATTTTTGTAAGGATCGTGTAACGGATGTAATAGCCTTAAGCTATGATGATTCTATGGCCAGCAACATACATGAGGGCTATCTTGGCGATATCTTAATTTGCCCTTCTGTCGCGAATATTAACGCCAGGCTTTATGGAAATACTTTTTTTACCGAGTTGTCACTTTATATTATACATGGTATATTGCATTTATTAGGCTATGATGATACGTCTTCCAAAGCTGAGATTAAGATGCGAAAAAAAGAGCAGGAGATATTGAAAAGAATATGCGGGTAAAGAATAGACATAATCTAGTAGACAGTTTTAATGCCGCGATTGAGGGTTTTTTGTATGTCATTAAGACGCAGCGCAATATGCGCATACATTTTTTACTCGCTTTATTTGTTCTGATCTTTGGTATATACCTTGATTTTACAAGGACAGAACTTATTATGCTTTTGCTTACCTGTAGTAGTGTGCTGATAATAGAGATGATAAACACTGCTATGGAGCTTGTCATGGATTATGTTGAGAGCTCGCATTCAAAATGGGTTAAGGTAGTAAAGGATGTTACGGCAGGTGCCGTACTTGTGGCATCTATTAACGCTGTTATTGTGGGCTACTTTCTATTTTTCAGGGATAATATATTTTCCATAGTATTTCGACGTGAGTTTTTTAAATTAAGCCAATCTGATTGGCACATATCGTTTCTCATATTAATTATACTGCTTGGAGTTGTTATTATGTCGAAGGCGGTATTCCACAGAGGCAAGCCCCTAAGAGGCGGCATGCCTAGTGGACATTCCGCGATCGCTTTTTCTATTTGGATGTTAGTCGCTTTGTTTACACATAATTTACTTGTTATATGCGCGGTCTTTGTTTTGGCTTTCATGATTGCGCAGAGTAGAATAAGCCGCCATTATCATACGGTATGGGAAGTAATAGCGGGTTCTGTTCTTGGCTGTTTGATGACTTTGGCTATATATCGCTTGATCGCAGGTTAGCTTGGAATGAATAAATAATTAGCAAAACTAGGATTAAAAAAAAGGTAGGAAGACGATGATTAAAAAGACAGCGAAGTTTTTAAGAGATAATTTTTTAGCGGGTATTGTGGTTATATTGCCGATAACTATTACAGTATTTATAATCCGTTTCTTAGTCGTCAGTTTAAACAGCATAATGCTTAATCCGCTGGCCTTACGTTTAAAACCATATTTATTGCAGGAACAGCAAAGACTATTTTTTGCTAAGGTAGTTGTTTTTGCGGCAGCTATGATAATTATTATATTGATAGGCCTAATGACTAGAGTTATTATCGTAAGAAGAACATTTTCGTTTTTTGAGAGTTTTTTATATAAGCTCCCTATGGTCAATAAGGTATATGGCGCCTTAAAAGAGATTAGCAACGCACTTTTTTCCAAAAGAAAGACAAGCTTTAAGAAGGTTATACTGGCAGAGTATCCGAGCAAAGGTATTTACACGATAGGTTTTATTACATCAGAGGCAAAGGGTAGCTTGCAGGATTCCGCGGGAAACCAGGATCTGATAAGCGTATATATACCGACAACGCCTAACCCTACTAGCGGATTATTTGTACTCTTGAATAAAAATGAAGTAAAGCCTTTATCATTAAGTGTGGAGGATGCGTTCAAGGTGGTAATATCAGCAGGTTCTATTACCCCGCCGTCAAATCCAGAAATAAAAGAGAGCACAGAATAGTGGCAATACAGAAATCTGAGGCGATACTGCTTTCAAAGAGAGAGCTGAGAGAGACAAGCTCTATAGTGCAGTTTTATGCGAAGGATTTTGGTAAGATCAAAGGAGTTATAAAGGGCGTACGTGGGCCTCAGGCAAGGATGGGATCATACTTACACGAATTCGCTAAATTTGACATAGTCTTTTATGATAAGCGTAAGTCAGATCTATTTATGATAACCCAGTGCGATCTTATTAATCCTTATTTAGCGATCGCGGAGGACTTGGATAAAAGAGTAAAGGCCTTCTATGTAGTCGAGTTGGTTGATAAGTTTACGCCTCTTGCTGATAAATCCATTGAATTGTATCAGTTGCTCGAGTGGATATTGGATTTTTTCTCCAATGAACGGTTTATCGACAGGGCTATAATTATATTTCAATTAAAATTGCTTGAGAGTTCAGGCTTATTGCCGCATTTCGAAACTTGCCTTAATTGCTCTGGCAAGATAGTAAAAGACGCTTGTTTTAGCTTAAGGCTTTCAGGGCTTTTATGTGAGAGATGTCGTAGCGTTGATATGCAGGCAAGCCCTATATCAAGAGGAGCGATCTCTTCGGTAAATATGATAATAAGACAGAAGAGAGAAAGGTTGCATAGTCTTATGATAGCAAATTCAATTTCAACAGAGCTAAGTAGCTTGCTTGGGAAGCTTATTGCGTATCACCTTGGTGAGCATTTAAAGACAACCGATTTTATAAGGCAGATTACAGTATGATATATTTTCAGGATATTATAGAGAGGCTGAATAAATTCTGGAACTCCGAAGGCGCTGTTATCGCTTTAAGCTATGATATTGAGGTTGGTGCGGGAACGTTTCACCCCTTAACTTTTTTTAAGTGCCTTGATAACAAACCATGGAAGGTCGGATATGTTCAGCCTTCGCGTAGACCAGCGGATGGAAGGTACGCGGATAACCCTCTCAGGATGCAGCGATATTATCAGTATCAGGTTATTGTTAAGCCCGCACCGAGTGACATACAGGATCTTTATATAAGGAGCCTAAAGTCAATAGGCATAAACCCCAAGGCCCATGATATACGTTTTGTAGAAGATGACTGGGAATCTCCTACACTTGGCGCGAGTGGTTTGGGTTGGGAGGTGTGGCTTGATAGTCTTGAGATTACTCAATTCACATATTTCCAGCAACTAGGAGGCTTTGAGCTTAAAACTATTCCATGCGAAATAACCTATGGCCTGGAGCGCATAGCTATGTTTTTGCAAGACAAAGATAGCGCGTTTGAGCTTCAATGGAATAAGAATACAACTTATGGGCAGATGCATACAGAGGGAGAAAAAGAGTCTTCAGAATATAATTTTGAAGCTCTTGATCCAACAATGGCGATCGCCTTGTTTGATATGTATGAAAAGGAGTCGCAGCGTTTGATAAAAGACGCACTTCTTTTACCAGCGTATGAATATATGCTCAAGTCCTCGCACGTTTTTAACATGCTTGACGCGCGAGGAGTTATAAGTGCTACAGAGCGCGCTACCTATATTGGCAGAGTGCGAGACCTCGCAAAGAACTGTGCAAAGGTCTACATGAAGAGACAGGGGCTAATTAAAGAGTAGTGTAAAGGATTTAAGCGTAAAATATGCTTATCGCTTAAAAACCGATAACTGATAACCGAAAACCGAAAATATGAGTACACAAGATTTATTACTGGAGATTGGCACCGAAGAAATCCCGTCAGGATATTTTGACCATATTCTGGAGCTTTTATCCTGTAGTGAAAAAAGCAGTATCAGGGGTTTGTTCGAAGCTAAAAACATAAGCTTACAGCAAGTATTGTCTTATAGCACTCCACGCAGGCTTATACTCTATATTAAAGATATACCACTCACGCAGGATGTTTCTGTATTGGGGCCGCCTTCAAGGATAGCATATGATGAACACAAAAAGCCAACAAAGGCGCTCTCGGCTTTTTTGAATAACAACAAAGCTAATCTAAGAGACCTGGTTACTGATGAGAGCGGTTCAGAACCAAGAGTTATGTTAAGAAAAAGAGATGTGCCTAACTCTAAGATATTATCCGCTGTATTGCCTGAAGTTATCAGGTTAATGGATTTTCCAAAGACCATGCGCTGGGATGACTCCGGTATCGCGTTCGCTCGCCCAATAAGGTGGATCCTGGCACTTTTTGGTGAGAAGATTGTGGATTTCGAATTTGGCGGTCTGCGCTCATCATCGATTACTTATGGACATAGATTTTTAGGATACAAAAAGATTAAAGCGAAGAATCCGGAATCTTATTTTAAGTTACTTGATAAGAATTATGTAGCATGGGACAACGAAGCGCGAAAGTCAAAAATACTATCTTATCTCGAGAAAAGAAAATGGCGTCAGAATAAATATCTTTTGAGAGAGGTAAATAATCTGGTAGAATTCCCGGTCTTTATAGAAGGCACATTTAAAGAAGAGTATCTGTCAATACCAAGTGAGGTTCTTTTGGCAAGCATGTCTAAGCACCAAAGGGTTTTTTGCCTAGAAGGCAAGTCAAAAGAGCTTTCAAACAGATTTATCGGCGTGATAAATGGGAATTACGGAAACAGGAAGCAGATTATAAAGAATTTTGAGAATGTGCTTGACGCGCGGCTTAAAGACGCGCTTTTCTTTTATGAAGCAGATACAAAAAAGTCATTGCAACTTTGGGCTGAGGGCTTAAATGGTGTAGTTTTTCATAAGAGGTTAGGTATGGTAGCCGAGAAAGTTGATCGCCTTAAAAAAATAGCGCAGTTTCTATCAAAGGCGTGTAATCTTGATTGTGATAATAGCCATCTCATGCGTGCCATATCTCTTTGTAAGGCAGACCTCCTGACGCAGATGGTAGGAGAGTTTCCAAGTTTACAAGGGGTTATCGGCAGATATTACGCGCTCGACTCCAATGAGCCTGAGCCGGTTGCATCTGCTATCGGTGAACATTATCTTCCAAGGTTCGCGGATGACAATTTACCGGTTACCGGCATAGGAGTGTTGACTTCATTAGCCGATAAGATAGATAACATAATATGTTATTTTAAAATAGGTAAATTTCCAAAAGGTGGCCGTGATGTATATGCGCTCAGACGCCAGGCTATCGCTATCATGTCGATACTGCATAAAAAGAACCTGCGAATATCGCTATCAGCCCTATTTGATTTTGTGTATCCAATTTGCCCAGGCGATTTTAATGGTGGAGATCTTAAGAATATCTTTTTAGATTTTTTCAGGGATAGATTTGTTTATTTTTGCAAGATAAGGTTTGGTTATCGCCATGATATTATAGAGGCTGTGACTGACTTAGGCATTGATGATATATGCAATTCGTTCTTGAAATTAGAGGTGTTAAATAGTATAATTGATGAACATTATTTTCAGCAATCATGTTCTATAGTTGAAAGGACATTTAATATAATAAAGGCCTCAAAGGAGAAGGTCCATAACCTTACACCGGGTTTGTTGCAGGAGCCGGAAGAAAAAGCTCTCTACAAAGCGTTAAAACAGCTGGAGCCTATTTTTAAGCAGTACTGCGTTGATAGGGAGTATGCTGAAGCGACTAAACTTTTCAGTGAATCACTTTCAGGCCTACTGCATGATTTCTTCGATAAGGTAATGGTCAATGTTGATAAGAAGGATTTGAGGAGCAATCGATTAGGTCTACTTTCATATATAAACAGGCTATATATAGATAATATAGCGAATTTATCAAAAATTGTATTTAAGGGCAAAACTTAAAAGGAGGAGTAGCAATATGGCAGTTGCAGTGACGAAGAAGAAGTTAAAGGGTAAAACAGTAAAGAAAGATAAATTGAAATATGTATATTTCTTTGGAGGAGGTAAGAGCGAAGGAAATACAAAAATGAAAAATCTTCTCGGGGGTAAAGGTTCTAATCTTGCGGAGATGGCAAAGCTAGGCATACCTGTACCTGCCGGATTTACTATAACAACAGAGGCTTGCATCAAGTTTTACGAGAATAATAAAAAGTACCCTCAGTCCATGATGGAGCAGATTGAGATCAATCTTAAGAAGCTAGAGGCTGTAATGGGTAAGAAGTTGGGTGATAATTTAGACCCTCTGCTAGTATCCGTTCGTTCCGGTGCAAGGGTTTCTATGCCGGGCATGATGGACACGGTGCTTAACCTTGGCTTAAATGATGTATCGGTAAAAGGGCTTGCTGAAAAATCAGGCAATGAACGTTTTGCTTATGATGCATATCGCAGATTTTGTCAGATGTTTGGTGATGTAGTATTAGGCGTTGAGCATGCCGATTTTGAACATATACTTAATCAGAAAAAACAGCAAAAAAAGGTAAAGCTTGATACTGAATTAGATACAGAGGACCTGAAAAAAATTGTAGAAGAATATAAAAAGCTTATAAAGAAGAAGAAGGGCTTTTCTTTTCCTCAGGATCCTATGAAGCAGCTTAAGATGGCGATTGACGCGGTATTTAGTTCATGGAATAACGAGCGCGCGAGAAAGTATAGGAACTTAAATTCTATCCCACATGATTGGGGTACAGCTGTGAATATTCAAGCCATGGTATTTGGCAATCTAGGCGAAGAGTCAGGAACCGGAGTTGCTTTTACCAGAGACCCCGGTACAGGTGAGAAGAAATTTTATGGTGAGTACCTTATGAACGCGCAGGGTGAAGATGTTGTTGCGGGTATAAGGACGCCCTTACCTATCAGTGACCTAAAAGATAATATGCCGAGAGTTTACCTTGAACTTGTTTCAATATATAAGAGACTCGAGAAGCATTACAGGGATATGCAGGATCTCGAGTTTACTATACAGGATAAGAAGCTCTACCTTCTTCAGACCAGGACAGGAAAACGTACCGCGCAAGCCGCTATTAAGATCGCGGTAGATATGGCAGACGAAGGCCTTATTAGTACAGAAGAAGCAATTTTAAGGGTTGAGCCGGATCAGCTGGATCAGTTGTTGCACCCCATGATAAATACAAAAGCAAAGTTATCTGCAGTTGCCAAAGGGTTACCTGCCTCACCGGGTGCTGCAGTAGGAAAAGTGGTCTTTACAGCGGATAAGGCTGAGGCTATGGCTGAAAAGGGCGAGAAGGTCATCCTTGTAAGACTTGAGACATCACCGGAGGATATAGGCGGTATGGCAGCTGCTCAGGGCATCCTAACAGCGTTTGGTGGTATGACTTCACATGCTGCGGTAGTTGGACGCGGAATGGGAAAATGTTGTGTTGTAGGCTGCAGTGGAATAACCGTAAACGCAAATGATAAAAACTTCGTTGTAAAGGGAAAGAAAATTAAAGAAGGGGATATCATTACCTTAAATGGAAATACCGGAGAAGTAATACTTGGAGAGGTCGATCTTATCAAACCTGAAGTAACCGGAAGTTTCAGAATCTTGATGAATTGGGCTGATAAGGCAAGAAAGCTTAAGGTTAGAACGAATGCGGATACTCCTCATGACGCGAATGTGGCAATAGGCTTTGGCGCTGAAGGCATAGGCTTATGCCGAACAGAGCATATGTTTTTTGGTAAAGACCGCCTGCCTCTTGTAAGAACAATGATACTTGCCGAGAATACCGCTACGCGTGAAAAAGCACTTGCTAAATTACTTCCTCTCCAGAAGAAGGATTTCAAGGGCATATTTAAAGTTATGAAGGGTAAACCAGTTACAATAAGGTTGCTTGACCCGCCTTTGCATGAGTTCTTACCTCATACTGATAAAGAAAAGCAGGAGATGGCCAAGATGATGAAGGTTGATAGAAAGAAGATTTCAGGCCTTTGCCAGAATCTGCATGAATTAAATCCCATGCTAGGACATCGCGGTTGCAGGCTTGGCATTACGTATCCTGAGATATACAGGATGCAGGTCAAAGCGATTATGAGCGCGGCTTGTGAACTTGCCAAGAAAGGCCAAAAGATAATACCTGAGATAATGATACCTTTAGTAGGTCATATAAATGAGCTTGTCTTTACTAAAAATCATGCTGTTGAGGTTTGTGAAGAGGTGCTTAAGAAGTACAAGGTGCGCATGAAGTATCTCATCGGCACTATGATCGAGATCCCGCGTGCAGCGCTTACAGCAGACAAGATAGCAGCTGAAGCAGAATTCTTCAGTTTTGGTACTAATGATCTTACTCAGCTTGGATTTGGATTTTCCAGAGACGATATAGGAAAGTTTCTTCCTTCATATATCGAGGATGGTATCCTTGAGAACGATCCATTTGCTACTATAGATCAGGATGGTATAGGCCAGCTTATTCAGATGGGCGTTGAAAAAGGGCGTAGTGTAAAGCCTGATCTGAAGATAGGGATATGCGGAGAGCATGGTGGTGATCCTGAAAGCGTCAAGTTTTGTCATAAGGCCGGGCTCGACTATGTAAGCTGCTCACCATTTAGGGTTCCAATAGCCAGGCTCGCGGCAGCACATGCGGCAATTAAGAAATAAGATTTAAGCCATCGAAGCTGCTTCTTAAATACATTGAATTACATTAACGTTATTTAAGAAGCAGCTTCGATACTCAAAAAGGAGTAGACAGCAGCTATGTTTAATAAGAATGTTCTGATGCTCTATTTTAAGGATATCGAGGCTTTCCCGCTTTTAAGTCATGAAGAAGAGATCAAACTGGCTGGACGGATAAAGAGGAAGGACTCGCGTGCGTCCAAGATCATGGTGCAATCAAATCTTAGGTTGGTAGTCAATATAGCCAAGAGATATGCTTATACCGGTCTTCCCATGCTTGATATAATCGAAGAGGGAAATATCGGCCTTATGAAAGCCGTTAAAAAATACGATCCCGGCAGAGGCTACAGATTTTCAACCTATGCCGCATGGTGGATACGCCAATACATTATGCGAGCTATCGCGAATCAGGGCAAAACCATAAGGGTGCCTGTTTATATGGTTGAAACAATTATAAGGTATAAGAAGGTTATCGAGGAGCTTAAGCATAAGTACAAGAGAGACCCTGCTGCAAGCGAGATTGCGAAAAGAATGAAACTTTCCGCTAGAAAAATCGGCCAGATAGCGCAGGCAGCTCAGTCGCAACCAACATCTATGGAGACGCCTATTGGCGAGGAACAGGGAGGTAAATTTCTCGAGTTGATTGAGGATGAATCCGCGCAATTACCTGACGAGAGGATGTCAGATGCTCTTAGGGATGAGAGCATCAGGAAGTTATTGGATGAGCTGGACCCAAGAGACAAGAAGGTGCTTATGTTTCGATTCGGGTTAGATGAAAAGAAGACCCTTACTCTTCAGGAGATCGCAAAGAAGCTCAAGATAACAAAGGAGCGCGTTAGGCAGATAGAAAAAAGAGCCATAGATAAGCTGAAAAAGCTTGTGGTTGACCAGGGCATAAAAGAAGGCATGAAAGCGGGGGATATTTTATGAGTATAAATCTAAAAGACCATATAAGGGATATTCAGGATTTTCCAAAAAAGGGTATTGTTTTTAAGGACATCACTACTCTTTTAGGGGACAAGCAAGCGTTCCAGGAGGTTATTGATGTTTTTGTCAAGCGGTATCGTGATAAGCATATAGATAAGATTGTCGCGGCTGACGCGCGTGGTTTCATTCTTGGAAGCGTGCTTGCTTATAAGCTTGCCGCCGGGTTTGTTCCTGTTCGAAAAAAAGGTAAACTCCCGTATAAGACAATAGAGGCTTCATATGAGTTGGAATATGGAAGCGATACATTATATATGCATGAAGACGCTATACATGAGAACGAGTCAGTTTTAATAGTGGATGATTTATTGGCAACAGGCGGCACAGCAGAGGCTATGTGCGAATTAGTTAAACAGCAGAAGGGCAAGATAGTTGAAATTGCGCTAATGATTGAATTGACGTTTTTGAATGGCCGGGATAAGTTAAAAGGCTATGAGATATTTTCGCAGATTGTTTATTGATATGATGTTTTGTACTGATTAAAATA
>CAZDLP010000022.1:0-15538 GCA_964506565.1 uncultured Planctomycetia bacterium | reverse complement strand
TCTACGATTAATGAACTAGTCTAAGTGTTTGGAAACAGTTTCAAGCTTTAATAAGCTAAAAAGTGCTTGACAATATTAGTGTATATATTATATAATCTCCTAACAAATTTATTATGGAGTGAAAGGAGAATGCAAGTGGGTTGACGTATGTTTACCCGCTTTTTTATTCCATGCAGGTCAATAATAGATTAATAGAGCTTAAACTTGATATTCAACCCATAATAAGTGAAATGGGTGTAGATACTGTTGATATTTCGCTTAAGAAAGTAGGCGAGATCTCTACACTCAGCTTATTGGTGGATAAGTCAGGCGGCATTACAGTAGGTGAGTGTACAAGGCTTAACAAGAGGCTGAGAAGGCATCTAGAGGGTAAGGAGCTTATATCCGGTAGATTTTTTATTGAGGTTTCATCACCGGGAATTGACAAGCCTTTTAAAGCGGCAAGAGATTTTAAGAGATTAGAGGGAAAGATTGTAGATGTCTGGCTTTCTGAGCCTGTAGATGGTCAGAGCCTCATTAGTGGCAAGATAGAACGCGCAGACGAAGATATTGTAAGCATACTAGCTTCAAATAATAGTCGGCATATAATAAGTTATGCTTTAATAGATAAGGCACTTCTTCGTGTCTAGGTATTGGATACTAGGTAGAGGTAAAGGAAAAGGTAAAGATACAAAGCGTTAAGTATTAGGTATTAGATTACAAGTTATTTGAAATCTAAATTTAGATTGCATGCTTAATACTTAATATTTACAACTTAATTCTCGATACTTTTAACTTACGAAATATAGAATAATACAACAGGAGTAATATAATGAATGGTGAACTACTATCAGTGTTAGAGCATATTGAGAGGGAGAAGGGGATCAGTAAAGAGATCCTTATAGACGCGGTTGAGAGTGCTTTAGTCAGCGCGGCACGTAAGGTTATAGGCCAAGGCGACGAAGACGAAATAAATGTTAAGATGGATACGGAGACTGGCGCTATAAAGGTTTTTGCTGGCGAAAAAGAGATCAAGTCAGCGGAGTTTGGTAGAATTGCGGCACAAACCGCAAAGCAGGTAATTATTCAAAAGATACGTGAAGCTGAGAGGGATGTTATCTTTGCGGAGTTTCATACCAGGAAAGGCACTATTGTTACAGGTGGTGTTCACCGTTTTGATAAAGGTAATATTATTGTAGATCTTGGAAAGGCGGAGGCGTTATTACCAAGATCCGAGTTGCTTCCCCGGGAGCGTTACAAGCAGGGCGAACGGATAAAAGCGTTTGTTGTAGACGTAGAGAGAACGCCTAAGGGCTCATGCATATTGCTTTCGCGTAAAGATGTTGGCATGGTTAAGAAACTCTTTGAGCTTGAGATACCTGAAATAGGCGATGGTATCGTAGAGATAAAAGCAATAGCGCGGGAACCGGGAGATCGTACTAAGATAGCGGTTTTGTCAAAGGATGGGAAGGTAGATTCTGTCGGTGCTTGTGTTGGTATGAGGGGACAGCGCGTAAAAAATATTGTAGGCGAACTCCAGGGGGAAAAGATAGATATAGTTCGTTACAGTGACGATATTCAGGAATACATAAAAGGAGCGCTTTCACCTGCTGAGATCGCTCACATTAAGATCGATAGTGACCAGAAGAAGGCAGAGGTTATAGTCGAGGATGATCAACTTTCGTTAGCTATCGGTAGGCATGGGCAAAACGTAAAACTTGCTTCAAAACTCGTAGGTTTCGAGATTGATATTAGAAGTAATTCTGACGCAGATGACAAGAAGAAGGCAAAAGAAGAATCAGAGCTATCTATATCTGATTTACCTGGTGTGGGCGCAAAAGCAGAAGGCCTCCTTAATAAAGCGGGCTTTAAGGAGATAGAGGATATCGCAAATGCTAAACTTGAGGATTTAATTGACATTAAGGGAATTGGCAAAAAGACCGCGGAAAAGATTTTAGAGTCCGCTAAAGATTTTATGGAATAAGGAGGAGTCTTTGAAAATATCAGAACTTGCAAAAAAGATAAAGATGCCGTCAAAGGTATTGCTTATACAGATTATTAAACTTGGCATAACCGCCAAGTCTGCCCAGGCATCATTGTCGATTGCAGAACTTGATAAGATACTAAAGGCGCTTGCGAAAAAGAAGCCTTCCTTGAATATAGAGAAGATAAAACAAGGCGCTTCAGCTAAAAAATCAAAGCCTGCAGCGGATAAGCCGACAACGGGGAAAAAGACACAGGCTTCGAAGACAAAAACAGCGGTTACTAAAAAAACAGCCATTGCAAAAAAAACCACGGCAAAAAAGCCTGCAGTAAAGAAAGCGGTTGAAGAAAAACCTGTAAGACGCAGGCAGAAGGTTGCAGAACCCGCCAAGGAGATTAATGCAGAACCTGTCCTTGTCAAAAAGGCAGAGGCGGCTATAAAGTCTCTTGAAGTAGAGAAGCCTATCTCGGAGAAGGCTGAGCCTAAAGCAGGCCTCAAGATTTTAGAGGTTAAATTCCCGATTATTGTTAAAGATCTGGCACAAAAAATGGCTATTGGCGCAAGCCTTGTTATAAAAGAGTTGATGGCTATAAAAGTTTTCGCTAATATAAATCAGTTAATCGGCGAAGATGACGCTAAGGTTATCGCTGAAAAGTTTAGCTATCAGCTTGAGAAATTACCGACTGTAGAAGAAGAGTCCCTATCCATATATTTCGAGGAAGACAAAGATGACAAGGCTTTAAGCCCGCGCCCACCAGTAGTAACTTTTATGGGCCATGTTGATCATGGAAAGACATCACTTTTGGATTATATAAGAAAAACGAAAGTAACAGATCAGGAGATGGGAGGCATTACCCAGCACATTGGCGCTTACGAAGTTATTCTTAGCAAGGGAAGTATTAGTTTTCTTGATACTCCTGGTCATGAAGCCTTTACTGCTATGAGAGCAAGAGGGGCAAGCGCTACAGATATAGTTGTTCTTGTCGTTGCTGCTGATGATGGCCTTATGCCACAGACTATTGAGGCTATCGACCATTCGCGGGCTGCTGATGTACCAATTATTGTCGCGATAAATAAAATAGACAAGCCGGATGTTGATATTGATAGAGTAAAGAAACAGCTTGCTGAAATAGACCTTCTCCCAGAGGATTGGGGCGGTAAGACTATTACAGCGGATGTTTCAGCAAAGACAGGGCAAGGGGTAGACCATCTTCTTGAGATGATAATCCTTGAGTCAGAAATGCTCGAATTAAAGGCGAATCCTAGCAAACCCGCAAAGGGTGTAGTAGTTGAAGCAAAGATCTCAAAGGGTGGTGGGCCGATAGCAACAATGCTTGTGCAAAACGGTACGTTGCGTCAAGGAGATATAGTGGTTGTCGGACCTCACTATGGAAAGGTACGCGCGCTTTTGGATGATAAGATACACCGTATAAAGGATGCCCCGCCATCAAAACCCGTTGAAATACTAGGACTAAATGGGGTGCCACAAGCAGGTGAATTATTTATGGTTGTCTCCGATGAAAAGAAGGCAAAAGAGATATGTTCAACACGCTTGCAGAAACGCAAAGAAGAAGACGCCTCTGTAGTGCAGAGGATTACTCTTGAAGATCTCTATTCAGAGATGAAAAAGGGCAAGATAACAGAGTTAAAGGTTATCTTGAAGGCTGATGTTAGGGGGTCGTTGGAGGCTATAGCTGATTCTCTGATTAAGCTCGGTACAAAGAGCATGGGTTTGAATGTAATACATAAGGGTGTAGGTGATATTAATGAATCTGATATATTACTTGCGGCTGCGTCCAATGCGATTGTAATAGGTTTTCATGTGCGCAAGACCCCTGAGGGAGAAAGAGCAGGCAAGGCAGAGCATGTTGATATACGACTTTACAATATTATATATGAAGCGGTTTCCGATATAAGAGCGGCAATGGAAGGCTTACTTGAGCCGGATGTAAAAGAGGTATTTTGCGCTCGAATCCTGGTAAAAGCAGTATTGAAGCTCTCAAAATCAGGTATTGTCGCAGGCTCTATTATTCAAAAAGGTAAGGTCTTAAGGAATATGAATTGTCGTTTAATAAGGGATGGTGAAGTAATATATAAAGGAAAGATCGCCTCTTTAAAACGCTTTAAAGAGGATGTAAAAGAAGTGGCAGAAGGGTTTGAATGCGGCGTTAAACTGGAAGGCTTTAACAGCGTAAAAATCAACGATGTAATAGATTGCTTTGAGATAGAAAAGACTGCAAGAAAGCTATAATCTAGTATTGTGCCTGCCGGCAGGCAGGTATATGGTATTGCGTATTTCGTTAAAATCTTCTGCGCAATAGAAAATTACTGAACATCTAACACCTAAAACCAAAAATCGAGATATGAAAAAACGTCTATTAAGTGGTATGCGGCCTACAGGCCCTATGCATCTGGGTCATCTCTTGGGGGCGCTGACTAATTGGAAGAGCCTGCAGGATAGTTACGAATGTTATTATATGGTAGCTGACTGGCATGCATTGATGAGTGAATATAAGGACCCAGGTTCGATGAAGGCATATATAATGGAAATGGTAGCGGACTGGCTTGCAGCTGGTATTGATCCAAAGAAATCAACTATTTTCATTCAATCACATGTCAAAGAGCACATAGAGTTATTTATGGTCTTATCAGATATGGTGCCCCTTTCATGGCTTGAGAGATGCCCAACATATAAGGAGCAATTAAGAGAGGTAAAGACACGTGACCTTACAACATATGGTTTTTTAGGTTATCCCGTATTACAGGCAGCAGATATTCTGGTTTATAAGGCATCTGTTGTCCCTATCGGGGTAGATCAGATGGTACATCTTGAGCTGACGCGTGAGATAGCACGTTGCTTTAATAATATGCACAAGCAGATATTTCCCGAGCCTGAGGCACTTTTAACCGATGTTCCAAAACTTTTAGGAACAGATAATCGCAAGATGAGCAAGAGTTATGGTAATTTCATAGCGCTTGGCGATTCAGAAGACGTGATAAGAAAAAAGATATCTTCTATGATTACTGACCCTAAGCGTATAAGGCTTACAGATAAAGGACATCCGGATGTTTGTAATGTGTTCAGTTATTACAAGATATTTGCCAAGGATTTAGTTCAGGATGCGGATAAGTGGTGCAGGAGTGCTGAGTTAGGATGCATAGAGTGCAAGAAGCGTCTTGCGGACAGGGTTATCGAATATCTCTTGCCTTACAAGCAGAAGCGCGCTTCTTTGCTGAAAGATAAGACATACTTAGAAGATATCTTAAAACAAGGTATGCAGAAGTCGTCTCAGATTACCAGTTCAACAATGGATGAGGTTTATAAGGCTATGAGAATAAGATGACATATAAGGTCAATCTGGAGATTTTTGAAGGACCATTGGATCTTTTGCTCTATCTCATAAAAAGAGATGAGTTTAATATAGGAGACATCCCTATAGCCAAGATAACAGAGCAGTATCTGCAGTATATGGAACTGATGCGCATGCTCGATCTTGATATAGCTGGCGAGTTCTTAGTAATGGCAGCAACACTTATGCATATAAAGAGCAAGATGCTTCTTCCGCAGGATGAGACAGAGGAAGAGAAGCCTGAGGAGGATCCTCGCGATGAGCTTGTGAAGAAGCTGCTTGAATACAGGAAGTTTAAGGAAGCGGCAGAGCAGCTGAAGGCTCGAGAGGCAGAGCAAAAGGAGGTCTTTTCAAGACCCGCTACAAGGCAGCCTATAGAGAATAGCGTTGGAGAAGACGAGCTTTATTTTGAGGCTAGTATATTTGATCTGCTATCCGCGTTCTCAAAGGTTCTAAAAGAAGTGCCTAAAAACAAGTTTTATGAAGTTGTAAAGGATGAGGTGACTGTATCAGAAAAGATACATGAGATATTTCATATTCTCGTAAAAAAACCGGTTATATATTTTTTAGAGCTTTTTGGCAAGGTAAGGAATAAAATCGATATTATAGCGACATTTCTTGCGTTGCTTGAGCTGATAAGGATGAAGGAGGTACTTGTAAAGCAGGATAAGGTCTTCAGCGATATTAAGATAATCAGAAATTCAGAGAGAATTGTGCCACCAAAGATAGAAGAGGTAAAAGATGCCGGAACAGAACAATTTAGACCAGAGCAGTCAGAAAAAGGATCAGGGCAAGCCGAAAGTAGAGTCTCAGAGCTCAAACCAAGCACAGGTTCAGATCTTAAAGGACAAGACGCAGCAGATGGAAGAACAGCCCCATCAGCAGGAACCGGTGCAGGAGACGACCAGCCTCAAGAAGACTGATGCTCACCCTACAGAGCAAGATGAAGAGTCCTTAAAGAGGGTTGTAGAGGCGCTCATATTCGCAAGTGATAAGCCCTTGGCAGCACGTCAGATAAAAGATATAATAGGCGATGTTGATACTAGGGTTATCAGGAAGCTTGTTAATGAGCTGAAGCAGGAATATTCAGATAGTCAGAGAAGTTTTGATATTACTGAAGTAGCAGGCGGATTTCAGTTTGTAACAAGCCCTGTTTATGGTAGATGGCTGAAAAAATTATACAATATTAAGCAGAGCAATTATCTTACAGGCCCTAGCCTGGAAACGATCGCTATAGTAGCATATCGGCAACCTGTTACAAAGGCTGATATAGAGTTTGTTCGGGGAGTCAGTGTTGACGGCGTTGTTAGCAGTTTACAGCAAAAAGGTTTTATTAAGATAGTAGGTAAAAAGGATGTTGTGGGAAAACCCTTTCTTTATGGGACTACCCCGTTATTTTTGCAATATTTTGGATTGAATTCTATCGAGGAGCTACCTGTACTGTCAGAATTTAAGGCTGCTGATCTGGAGTTTAAGAAGGCTGCGTCAGCAAACCTAATATTATCGGATAAAGATTACGCCTCAACAGAAACGGAGGTCAAGGAGAATGAAAAAACTAAAGACACTGCGGAACAAGATAGACAAGATTGATAGCGAAATCTTAAAATACCTTAATGACCGTGCACAATTGAGCATTGATATCGGCAGGATAAAATCAAAGAGCGCAAGCCCAGCATTCTCCCCTGTACGGGAATCAGATGTTTATAAGAAGGCTATAAAGGCTAACAAAGGTCCTATGCTTGACGAGTCTATAAAAGCTGTGTATAGGGAGATAATGTCTGGTTCTTTAGCTCTTCAAAATCCTTTAAGGATAGCTTATCTTGGGCCGGAAGCTACCTTTACGCACATTGGGGCGCTTAAAAAATTCGGACATTCATTAAAATACCTTGAATGTGACAGCATAACGGATGTATTTATAGAGGTTGAGCGCAATAGAGCAAGTTATGGAGTTGTGCCTATTGAGAACTCCACAGAGGGTGCTGTAAACCATACTCTTGATATGTTTGTTGATTCTGATCTTAAAATATGCTCTGAAGAGTACCTGCCTATACAACATAATGTTGTCAGTAAGTTGAAAGAGATGTCTTCAATAAAAACTATATATTCTCATCAGCAGGTCTTGGCGCAATGCAGAAATTGGCTTGAGAAAAATATGCCCAAGGCAAAGTTAGTGCCTGTAGCCAGCACTACTGTAGCTGCTATGCTTACTACTTCGGGGATGAATCGCGCAGCTATCGCTAGTAATCTAGCTGCGGAGAGATATGGATTGAATATATTGGCCCGTTCTATTGAGGATTCATCGCACAATATAACGCGCTTGCTTATAATCGGTAAACAAGATGAGAAGCGTACAGGCAGAGATAAGACATCAGTACTTTTTTCGATGAAGGATAAATCAGGCGCCTTACACAATGCGCTTGTTCCATTTAAGAAGAATGGCATAAATCTTACAAAGATAGAATCAAGGCCATCAAAAAAGAAGGCATGGCGATATTACTTTTTTGTTGATATGCAGGGCCATATCGCTGATAAGAGAGTAGAGAGAGCATTGCAGCAGCTTAAGAAGAATTGTAGCTTTCTAAAGGTTTTGGGTTCATATCCGGAAGCGCAATAACTTTGAAACTAACTTGTAAGCAGTTTCAGGACTAAGTGATGAAAAAGATATTACCACGAAAAAACATAAGCATATTAACCCCTTACCAGCCGGGTAAGCCTATTGAGGAATTACAGCGCGAGTTTAATATTCCGTTAAAGGATATAATAAAGCTTGCGTCCAATGAAAATCCGATAGGCCCTTCCCCCAAGGCGATGGCAGCTGTAAAAAAGGAATTAAAGAATATCAACCGCTACCCTGACGGAGGGTGTTTCTACCTTAAAAGAAAGCTTGCTAAAAAACTAGGTTTGTCCAGCGAGAATATAGTTATGGGTAATGGCTCGGATGAGATCATTGATATTATAACAAAGGCTTTTTTGGATGAGAAAAATGAGGTTATTATATCAAGGCCCGCTTTTCTGGAGTATGAGATAATTACAAAGACAAGGGGAGCGAAGGTAGTAGAGATTCCCGTTAAAAAGAAGGCTATTTTAGCAGGTGTGTCAGTGTTTAGATACGATACAGGTGCTATTCTGTCTGCTATAAATAAAAATACAAAGATTATATTCCTAGGCAATCCTGATAATCCGACAGGCGCGTACTTGAGCAAAAAAGAATTAAATGTATTTTTGAAGAAGTGTCCTAAGCATATAATAGTTGTACTCGATGAAGCGTATAGAGGGCTCATTTCGTCAAACGATTACGCGGATACTATAATACACGTAAAAAGTAAGAATGTAATTATCCTCAGAACTTTTTCAAAGGCATATGGCCTCGCGGGTTTAAGGGTAGGTTATGCTTTAGCAAATAAGCAGATAGCATCCTGGATGGAGATGGCTTCGCAGCCTTTTAATGTAAATATGTTAGCACAGGTAGCGGCATCGGCTGCGCTGGATGATACTAACCATATGGCAAAGACAAAGGCCCTAACAACACAGGGCAAGAAGTTTCTGATTAAAAACTTGAAAGATATAGGTTGCGATATAGTAGAGACACCGGCGAATTTCATACTTTTTTCATGCAAGGGCATGAGTAGCACAAAGATTTTTTCCAGACTTCTGCCCAAGGGTATTATTCTAAGAGATATGAGGCCATATGGTTTGAGCAAGTTAGTCAGAGTAACAATTGGGACTATGCGGGAGAACAGAAGGTTTATAGAAGCGCTTAAAGAGATTATTATATAAAGTTAGGAGAGTAAAGAATGATTATAGTGTTTAAACAAAGTGCTACTGAAAAACAGATAAAGCACGTTACAACAAAGCTTAAGAAACTGGGCTTGAAGCCCATGATATCACGCGGTGTCGAGAGAACAATAATAGGCGCGATCGGCGAGGAAGATATATTAAGGGCGCAGCCAATAGAGGTCTTCCCGGGTGTTGAGAAGGTTATGGCTATTATGGCGCCTTATAAGTTGGTTTCGCGCGAGTTCAAACATGAGAAGACTGTGGTTTCTGTAGGTAAGGTAAAGATAGGCTCACGCCATCTTGCTGTTATGGCAGGGCCCTGTTCTATTGAAAACTGCGATATGCTTTTAAAGATAGCTAAGGCTGTCAAGAAGTCAGGGGCGAGTATTTTAAGAGGGGGTGCTTTTAAACCGAGGACATCTCCGTATGCTTTTCAGGGTTTAGGCGAGGAGGGGTTGAAGTATCTTCATCAGGCAGGAAAAGAGGAAGGCCTTCCTGTAGTGACAGAGCTTATGGATATAAGAGACTTGGATGTTGTTGAACGTTATTCGGATATGATACAGATAGGCGCCAGGAATATGCAAAATTTTAATCTGCTAAAAGAGGTAGGATTGTCAAAGAAGCCTATCTTACTTAAGAGGGGAATGATGTCTACTGTTAAAGAATGGCTTATGTCGGCGGAATACATACTATCAAATGGTAATTTCAACGTGGTATTATGTGAAAGGGGCATAAGAACATTTGAGGACGCGACAAGGTTTACCATGGATATAAGCGCTATTGCCCTTGTAAAAAAACTTAGCCACCTGCCTGTTATTGCGGATCCAAGCCATGCGACAGGTAAATGGGGGCTTGTAGGTCCCGTAGCAAAGGCGGCGATTGCCGGTGGAGCCGATGGGTTAATGATCGAGGTTCATTCAAAACCTGAAGAGGCGTTCTCAGATGGTGAGCAATCGTTACTTCCCACAAAGTTTAGTGCTATGATGAAAGATCTAAAATTGGTAGCTAAAGCAGTCGGTAGGGTTATATAGTTGATATCTATGCGCAATGTAATTGATAATAGGACATGACTAATGTTTAAGAGAATAGCAATAATCGGTGTAGGCCTTATAGGCGGTTCAATCGGATTGTCAGCGCGCAAAAACAGATTAGCATCTAAAATTATAGGTATAGGCAGGCGAAAGGTTTCAGTTGATAAGGCTGTAAGAAGAAGCGCTATTGATGCAGGTACATTGAATTTGAAGCAGGGGATTAAGGGCGCGGATCTGATTATTATCGCAACACCGGTTGATAAAGTGAAGGCAAAGATAAGAGAGGTAGCAAAATATGCGGAAAAAGGAGCTATCGTTATAGATGTAAATAGTACAAAGCAGGGGGTAGTTAGCAGTGCGGAAAGATGCTTACCTAAAGATATATTTTTTGTGGGAACGCACCCTATAGCAGGTTCAGAACAGACCGGTGTTCTTTCGAGTGATGCCGAACTTTTTAGAGATAGTGTTTGCATAATAACCCCTACGTCGCGTACAGATAAGATGGCCTTGAAAACTATAAAGAATTTCTGGAAAGAAATGCGCGCGCGCGTAAGGATTATGAGCCCGGAGATCCATGATGATATAGTAGCGGATATAAGCCACCTGCCTCATGTTTTAGCTTACGCGCTTTGCAATACAGTTTTATTAAAAGAGCTTAAGATGGCAGGAACAGGATTTAAGGACGTTACCAGGATCGCGAAGAGTAACCCTCGTATGTGGGAAGAGATCTTCATGCAAAATCAGAAGAGCCTATTAAGATCCATAGCAGCTTTTCAAAGGAATCTTATTGCTTTTAAGAATGACATAGCCGGCAACAGAAGATCCGCCCTAGTTAAAAAGGTTGTGCTGGCAAAAAGAAAGAGAGATGTGCTTGGATAGCATAGTAGCTATTGATGGGCCGGCAGGTTCAGGCAAGAGTACCATAGCAAAGCTCTTATCTGAAAAGCTTAAGTATGATTACATAGACACAGGTGCTATGTATCGTGCGTTTACGCTTAAGGTATTAAGAGAGGGTCTTGATCTGAATAACGAGGAAGCTCTGACTGCATTGGCAAAAAATACCCAATTAGATATCAGGCAGAATGCAACTGATTGCATAGAAGTGATGCTTGATAGTGAAGATGTGGCATCTTTGATACGGACCCCCCAACTTACAAAAAAGGTCGCGTATATAGCTAAAGCAGGTGGGGTAAGGGAAGTTATGAAGCAAAACCAGCGCAGAATAGGAAAGCGCGGCAGGTGTGTTTTTGAGGGAAGGGATATTGGGACCATTGTATTTCCTGAGGCGAAGTACAAGTTCTATCTGGATGCGGATCCTGAAGAAAGAGTAAGCAGAAGATACAAGGAGTTGATGGAGAAGGGGCAGGATGTTCTGCTAGAAGATATTGACAGAGATATTAAGGTAAGGGACAGAAAAGATATTACGCGCGAAATAGCACCTTTATTAAGAGCTGATGACGCTGTTTATGTTGATACTACGCATCTTAATGTCAATGAAGTTGTTGATAAGATTATCGGGTATATAAAGTAGTTCTACGTTCTAAATTTTAGGCTATAGAAGGAGATGGTAGTTTTTGAAGGATAATAGAACCCCCCCCCAAAAGATAGTAAAGGCAAGGCATACAGGATTTTGTTTTGGGGTAAAGCGTGCTGTTGGTTCGGCAGAGAAGTTTTTAAAAAAACACAAGAGAGCATATTCGCTTGGGCCTATAATCCATAATCCCTCTGTTGTAGAGGACCTTTCTAGCAGAGGGCTTGAGGTTATCTCAGATATAAAAAGAGCAAAAGACTCGTGTCTTATTATACGATCGCACGGAATATCGCCTCGCTTAAAGGAGGAGGCGAATAATCTTTCTATTGATATGCTTGATGCGACCTGCCCATTTGTAAAGCGTTCGCATACGATCGTTACAAAGCTTAAAAAAGAAAACTATAAGATTGTTATAATAGGAGAAAAGAACCACCCTGAGGTAAAGGCGTTGCTTGAGGTTGCGGGTCCGGGTGCTTTAGTAGCAACAAGAGAATCGGATCTGAACAGGTTGAGCCTTAAGAATAACAAAATAGCGATTGTTGCTCAGACAACACTTTTGCGTGATAGATTCTTCAGGATAGTCGAATCAATATTGCAGCTTAATTGTTTAGAGTATCGCATATTTGATACTATATGTAATGATGTAGTTCAGCGCCAGACAGAGGCAAAGCGACTGGCAAAGAGGGTAGATTTAGTCTTTGTTGTAGGTGGTAAGATAAGCGCTAATACCAGGCATCTTGCTCAGATATGCAGACAGCAGGGCGCGAAGACGTATCATATTGAAACAGCTAAGGAGTTAAGACCTTCATGGATTAAGCCCCAATATCTTGTAGGTGTAGTAAGTGGAGCTTCTACACCTGCGGATATTGTGGAAAACGTAGTAACAAAACTAAAAAAAATAAATATAGCAAGGAGGAACTAGTAATATGTTAGAAAATAATATCGAGGATAAGGAAAATCAGGAAGTAGCGCAAGATGGTGTAACGCCGGGTTCTTTTGAGGAGGCTTATTATCAGAGCATAAAGAACCTGAAAGAAGGTGAAATAATAAAGGGCAAGGTAATCGCTATAAGCAAGAGAGACGCTGTTATTGACATAGGCTATAAGTCTGAAGGACTGATATCTCTTGAGGAATTCGGCGGATCCGAAAATGTAAATGTCGGAGATGAGATTGACGTTCTTCTTGAGTCAGTAGAAGATGAAAATGGCATGGTTGTTCTTTCAAAGAATAAAGCCGAAAAAATAGCGGGCTGGGAGAAGATTCTCAATAACTACAACGAAGGTGATGTGATAAAGGGTAAGGCCATGCGCAAGGTAAAGGGCGGAGTTATGGTTGATATAGGCGTTGAGGCTTTTTTGCCGGCTAGCCAATCTACACTGAGGGGCCCGATAGATCTAAATAGCCTGCTTGGTAAAGAAGTTGATTATAAAATAATAAAGATCAATAAGCCACGTAAGAATATCGTTGTTTCCAGAAAGGAAGTACTCGCACAGGAAAGAGCGTTGCAAAAACAACAGATACTTGAAGAGCTGGAAAAAGACCAGATGAGAAAAGGTACAGTTAAGAATATAACAGATTTTGGTGCCTTTATAAGTCTTGGTGGGATTGATGGCTTATTGCATATAACAGATATGAGCTGGGGCAGAATAAGCCATCCTTCCGAGATTTTAGCGGTTGGTGACGATGTCGAGATTGTTGTTCTTGATTTTGATAAAAAGAATATGAAGGTATCCTTAGGCCTTAAGCAAAAAACCCCGAATCCATGGAAAGAGGTTGACTCAAAATACCCTGTAGGGTCTAATGTAAAGGGTAAGGTTGTAAACCTTGTTCCATACGGAGCTTTTATCGAGCTTGAAAAAGGTATAGAGGGGTTAATTCACATTTCAGAGATATCATGGACAAAACGGATCAACCACCCTTCAGAAGTGCTTGCCATAGGAGATATTGTGGAGGCGCTTGTATTGTCTACGGATATGCCAAGTCAGAAGATATCCTTAGGGCTTAAGCAGCTGGAGGCGAATCCATGGCTTGACGCGCCTGTAAAATATCCGGAAGGTTCACACATAAAAGGGAAGATCAAGAATCTTACAGACTATGGGGCTTTTGTGGAACTCGATGAAAACATAGATGGGTTAGTTCATGTTTCAGATATATCATGGACAAAGAAGATATCTCATCCCTCTGAGGTCTTGAAGAAAGGGCAAAAAATAGAGGCTATTATTATATCAGTTGATCAGGAGAATATGAAAATAGCTCTTGGCATAAAACAGCTTACAGAGGATCCATGGCCAAAATATGTTGAGGATTACCCTGTAAATACCGCTGTTGAAGGGGTAATTATTAAGATAGCCAGCTTTGGTATTTTTGTAGAGTTTGCTAAAGATCTTGACGGGCTCATTCATGTATCTGAGCTTTCAGACGAACCTTCGGTGAATCTTGAGGAAAAATATAAAGTAGGTGATAAGATAAAAGCAAAGATTGTCAAGGTAGATAACGAAACACGCAAGATCGGACTTAGCATGAAGGGAGTGGAATAAGTATTAAGTTATATGCATAATTCTTAAAGCGAGCCGCCTATTAATATTGGCGAGCGACTTAATCCTTAATCTTTAAAATAATGGATATAAAGAAATCATTAGAGCTTATCAAGAGAGGCACTGTTGAGATTATCAATGAAAAGCAGCTTCTCTTAAAGCTGGAGCAATCAAAAAAAGAGAAAAAGCCACTTATCATAAAAGCAGGCTTTGACCCTACTGCGCCTGATATACATCTTGGACATACGGTTTTATTGAAAAAGATGCGTCATTTTCAGGATCTTGGTCATACAGTAATATTTTTGATAGGTGACTATACGGGTTTAATCGGTGATCCTTCCGGTGCCTCCAAGACCCGCCCTCGTCTTACGGAGAAGGAAGTTGCAGATAACGCTAAAACATACGAGAGCCAGGTGTCTAAGGTCCTGGATATGAAGAAGCTCAAGGTTTGTTTTAACAGCGAGTGGCTACAGCGCATGGATGGTGCAAAAATAGCTGAATTGATGTCAAAGTATTCTGTTTCACAGATGCTTGAGAGAGATGATTTCTCAAAAAGATATAAAGCGCATAAGCCTATCAATATGCTGGAGTTTTTATATCCCTTATTGCAGGGGTATGATTCATTCGCGTTAAAAGCGGATATCGAACTGGGTGGTAATGACCAAAAGTTTAATTTATTAGTAGGCAGAGACATACAGGCAGCTTATGGACAGGTTTCACAGGTTGTTATTACTATGCCATTATTGGAAGGTACAGACGGCATCCAGAAGATGTCAAAATCCTATGGAAATTACATAGGAATAACAGATACGCCTAAGGAGATGTTTGGGAAGGTTATGTCTATTTCCGATGAACTTATGTGGAAATATTACGAGCTATTAACAGACGTTTTTATAAGTGATATTAAGAAGATGCAGAAAGACGCTGCTGCCGGAAGCTTTAATCCCAAAGATGCGAAGGTAAGGCTCGCGAAGGAGATAATAACAATATACCATAGCAGCGAAGACGCAAAAAAAGCTCAGGAGGAATTTGATAACGTATTTAAGAAGGGCAATCTTCCTGAAGATATGCCTACCTATGAAACTGAAAGATCAGAACAATTTGTCTGGGATATTATTAAGAAAGCTAAACTCGCAGATACATCTTCTCAGGCAAGACGGCTCATGGAACAGGGCGGAGTAAGCGTAGATGGAGAAAAGATTCAGGACATAAATACTAAGATTAAGCCAAAAGAAAACATGATAATTCAGGTGGGTAAGAGAAGATTTTTAAGGGTTAAAATTAAACAAAAATAATAAAAAAAATTACTTGACAACATCTCCTCTTTGTGTTATTTTATGTGAACCTCAACG
>CAZDLP010000021.1:4762-15583 GCA_964506565.1 uncultured Planctomycetia bacterium | reverse complement strand
TTATTGGCATGCTATTCTAAAATATATTGACTTGAGTATTATATTATGATAAAGTATAAAAAATGATTGCGCAAAATCTCGCTCATGTTAAGCAAAGAATAGAAGAGTCAGCTAAAAGGTCAGGTCGGAATCCTAAGGAAATTAACTTAATCTGCGTTACAAAGAGTGTTGGAACAGATCAGTTAAGACAAGCCCTAGCTCTTGGCGTGACAGATATTGGCGAAAACAGGGTTAATGACGCTCTTTCAAAGTTTGATGGTTTGGGTGTGCTATCAGTTGGCCTAAGATGGCATATGATAGGCCATCTGCAGACCAATAAAGTGAGAAAATGCCTAAAGGTTTTTAATACGATTCATTCTTTGGATAGCTTAAGGCTTGCTATAGAATTGAGCAGGCAGGCTAAAGAGGTTAAAAAGCACATAGACTGTTTTGTAGAAGTTAATGTCTCTGGAGAAGATGCAAAATACGGTATCAGGTCAGGTGATGCTTGCAGTTTTATCAAAGAAGTATCTCAGTTATCTAACTTACATGTAAAAGGCCTGATGACAATGGCGCCTTTTTCAGAAGTTCAAGAAGACGCGAGGCCATATTTTAAGAGCCTGTCTACATTAAGAGATGACCTATTAAAAGAAGATATTCCCAATACAGACATAAGAGAGCTTTCAATGGGTATGACTCAGGATTTTGAGGTAGCGATCGAGGAAGGCGCTACTTATGTACGAATTGGGACCGCTCTATTTTCTAACCAGATATGAACTTGTTTTGTAGTAGGATGAAGGAGTGATTTGGCAGGTATTTAGCTTTGGCAAGAAGCCCGGCAATTTTAAGGATTGAATGAAAAAAAGAATAGCGATATTAGGTTGTGGAAATATGGGAGAAGCCTTACTCAAGGGGCTTGTCTCGAGAAAGCTATTAACTAGATCACATATTATTGTCTCTGATAATCGTGATTCACGATTGAGATTTATAAAAAAGACTTATCGTGTAAGAGTTACTGCTTCCAATGTTAAAGCCGCGAATAGTTCTGATATAATAATCCTAGCAATTAAGCCAAAGGATATGGGGGCTGTACTTAGTGAAATAGCGCAAGCTATCAAAGCGAAGCTTGTTATATCAAACGTTGCGGGCATTGCAACAGATTTTATCAAAAGAAAAACAGGCGCAAGTAGAGTGGTAAGGGTGATGCCCAATACCCCTGCGTTAATAGGCTTCGCGATGACCGCGATCGCGGCAAGCAAAAGGTCTAAAAAGTCTGATATAAAAATAGCTGAAAGTATCTATGGATGTGTCGGTGAAACGATACTATTGAATGAGAAAGATATTGATGCGGTAACCGCGGTATCAGGAAGCGGGCCCGCGTATTTTTTTCTCCTTATGGAGGCTATGGTTGATGCGGCTCAATCCTTAGGTTTAAAAAAATCAATAGCGTTAAAACTTGTTACGCAAACAGCATTTGGATCAAGTCTGTTACAGTATTCCTTAGCAGGAGAGCCTGTAACATTGCGTAAGAATGTGACATCAGAGGGCGGAACAACAGAAGCTGCAATAAAGATTTTTAAGAAAAAAGGTTTTGGACAGACTGTAAAAGTAGCATTGAAGGCAGCTGCCAAGAAGTCAAAGCAGCTTTCGCGCCAGTAAGGGGAGGGTAGTGATGTTTATTATAGGGAATCTATTATTAAGTATAGCGCGCCTGCTCGATATTATTATTACATTACTATACTGGATTATAATAATCAGGTCGCTTATCAGCTGGGTGAACCCCGATCCCTTTAATCCGATTGTGCAGTTTTTGCAGCGGACAACAGACCCTATTTTAGCTCCTATAAGAAGGGTCTTTAAGATGCAGTTCTGGGCTGTTGATATATCACCAATTATAGCGGTCCTTTGCCTACTATTTATTCAAAGTTTTCTGGTTCGGACGCTTACAGATTTCGCTTTAAGATTAAGGTGAAGATGTCTCTCAAGGTTCGTCCAGGATCATCAAGAGAGGAAGTTGTTAGGGGTCCTGATGGTGATTTGAAGGTTTATATTAGACAGGCACCGGCTGATGGAAAAGCCAACAAGGCGCTTATAGGGGTTTTGTCCGAATATTACAAGGTTAAAAAATCTGATATACGTATTATTGCAGGTGGCACAAGTCGAAACAAGATAGTAGAGGTTGATATGCAGCATTAAACTCTGATTATCTTCGATTAAAAAACAAACGATTGTAAATATAAGTCAAATGGAGGCACTAAAAAGTGAGTACACCAAAAAGAAGACACTCAAAGACAAGAGGAAAAAAGAGGCGCACCCATTATAAGCTTGATGAGCCATCTGTCGCTAAATGCACCAATTGTGGCAATGCGATTCTCCCGCATCATGTTTGCGCAAAATGCGGGTATTATAAGGGCAGGCAGATCATAGTAAAAAAAGAAAAAGCCAAAAAGCCTAAGAAATAAAAGGAGTAACAATATATATGCGTATCGCAATAGATGCGATGGGCGGTGACAACGCACCTTATATTAATATAGAAGGTGCGGTCATGGCAGCCCGTGAATTCGGATATGATATAGTTCTTGTTGGCGACAATACTATTATTCAGCAGGAGCTCTTTAAAAAAGGCGTTAACGCGCCGAAGAGTATCTCTGTATGCCACGCTTCTGAGGTTATCGGCATGGATGAACCGGCTGCGTTGAGTGTTCGCAGAAAAAGAGATTCTTCCGTTAACGTAGGGGCACGACTTTTGCGCGATGGCAAGGTTGACGCGCTTGTTTCAGCCGGTAATACCGGCGCGGTTGTTTGCGCGGTAGCATTAAGGATGGGGCTTTTAAAAGGTGTCCATCGTCCAGGTATAAGCATGATATATCCTACTTTAAAGGATCTTTGCTTGCTCATTGATGTTGGTGCGAATATTAATCCTAAGCCGGAGCATCTCTTACAGTATGGTATAATGGGTGACGTTTTGCAGAGGCACCTGCTTAATAAGAAGGTTGTTAAAGTAGGACTTTTAAATGTAGGGGGAGAAGAAGCGAAGGGCACAGATTTTATAAAAGAGACCCATCGGTTACTTAATTCAAGCGCCTTAAAATTCATAGGGAATGTTGAGGGCGGCGATATATATACAGGTGAGTATGATGTTATAGTCTGTGATGGATTTGTTGGCAATGTAGTTTTAAAGGTTTCGGAATCACTCGCGCATACTCTCAGTATATTCCTAAAAAGAAAATTGAAAGAGGGCATACTAACGCAGATTGGCGCGTTTCTTAGTATGCCGGCATTTAACGCTCTTAAGAAGGAGATAGATTATTCTGAATATGGCGGCGCGCCTCTTCTTGGTGTCAACGGGGTTACAATTATCGGACACGGGGGTTCCTCAGCAAAAGCTATAAAGAACGCGATAAGAGAAGCAGCGGCCTTCGTGGAATTACAGATAAACCAACATATTATGGATGCTATCGCATTGTAGAAAGGATTATTTTAGATGACGAACAAGAAACTGGTTGGTATCACGGGCCTTGGCATGTACGTACCAAAAAAAGTGCTTACAAATCAAGATCTTGAAAAGATGGTTGATACATCAGATGAATGGATAACTAGCAGAACAGGTATTGAAAAGCGCAGGATCGCGCAACCCGGTACTCCCTCAAGCGCCCTTGCCGCAAAAGCAGCGAAAAAGGCTCTCGAATCAGCAAAGCTAAAGCCCGAAGATATCGAGTTAATTATAGTCGCTACAATAACCCCTGATATGCCATTTCCCTCAACAGCATGTTTTGTCCAGTCGAAGATAGGGGCAAAGAATGCCGCCTGTTTTGATATCGGAGCAGCCTGTTCAGGATTTATTTATGGTTTGGTTACAGCAAGACATTTTATAGATTCAGGAATGTATAAAAACGCCCTTGTAATAGGCGTTGAGGTGCTTACATCAGCTACAGATTATACTGACAGAAATACATGTGTACTCTTTGGTGATGGTGCTGGCGCGGCTGTACTGCAGCCTGTCACTTCAGGCGGGATATTGTCGCACTATCTTGGAGCTGATGGTGACCTTGCTAACCTGCTATATCTCCCCGGAGGGGGTTCGCGAAATCCCGCTTCAAAGGATACCTTAAAAAACAGACTCCATTATATAAAAATGAGTGGCACCGAAGTCTTTAAATCTGCTGTTAGGCTTATGACAGATGCCGCGACACATGCTGTTTGCGATGCTCACTTAGGATGCAAGGATATATCTCTTTTGATACCTCACCAGGCGAATATAAGAATTATTAATTCTGTAAGAAAGAGAATCGGGCTTCCTGAGGACAAGGTATATCTTAATGTCGCAAAGTATGGCAATGTTTCAGCCGCATCCACAATAATAGCTCTATGCGAAGCTGTGAAAGAGAAGAGAATTAAAAAGGGAGATATTGTTGTTCTGGTAGCTTTTGGCGCTGGCTTTACATGGGGGTCAATAGTTCTAAAATGGTAGAGACAGCTTTTATATTTCCAGGGCAAGGCGCCCAGTATGTAGGTATGGGCAAGGCGCTTTATAAGAAACATGATATTGTTAAGAAGACATATGATCAGGCGAATGATATCTTAAAATTTGATTTAGCGCGCCTATGTTTTGAAGGCCCCTCAGAGGAACTGACAAAGACGCAAAATTGCCAGGTTGCTATTCTTGTTACATCTATCGCGGTATTACGCGCACATCTTTTGGAGAGGTCAGAGTTTACGCCGCAGGTAGCGCTAGGCCTTAGTTTGGGAGAGTATACAGCACTGGTTGCCGCGGAATCATTAGCATTTAGTGACGCGGTAAAACTGGTGCGCTTAAGAGGGCAGTTTATGGAGGATGTGTCAAGGTCAAATCCGGGTAAGATGGCATCCCTACTTGGACTTGATCTAAAAAATACTGAGAAGATATGTGAAGAAACGGGCGCGGAGATCGCAAATTTAAATTGCCCGGGGCAGATAGTTATCTCCGGTGCGTTAGATGTTGTAGATAAAGCGGTTTTACGCGCAAAGGAAGCAGGGGCGAAACGAGCTATAATACTTGATGTAAGTGGCCCGTTTCATTCGGCCCTTATGGCAGAGGCTTCTCACAAGCTTAAAGAGGCCCTGGATGATGTTGTAGTGCTCCCGCCAAAAATTCCTGTTATTAGTAATGTTATGACCTATGCGCAGGATGACCCCGGACAGATAAAAGAAAATCTTGTGGATCAGATAAGTTCAACGACTTTTTGGGAAGAATCTGTAAAGAATGTTGTTTCTCGCGGAATTACTACTTTTTTAGAAATAGGTCCCGGTACAGTTTTAAAGGGGTTATTGCGCCGCATAGACCCTGAAATTATTTGTCATAATATATCCGCGTAAAAAAGGGAGGTATGTATGAAGCGTTTATTGTTCTACGTTGTATGTATCGCTGTTTTAGCCAGTACTATTTCATCTTATGCTATGCCCGTAGGAAACATAGGGGCTCCTGGCACACTAAAAAAAGGCCTGATCATTAAAGATGAAAATAGTAAGTTCGGTTTTATCCTCGGTGCTGAGGTGGATCTTAACTCGGATCGCAACATGAAACATCAGGCAAAAGATACAGAATACTTCTTTTATGGTGGCAAGGCTGGTGTAACAATAGCTGATAAGGCATTTGTATATGGTCTTGTAGGTGGCGCGGAAGCGGATCAGAAGTATAAGATCTCTAGTGATCAAGTAGAGTGGGACACAAAAACAGACCTTGCCTGGGGTGTTGGCGGTACAGCTGTTATCTATGAAAAGGATGTGCAGTATGCTGATAATAAAGCGATACTTCGCGTGGGCATAGATGGAAAATATAGGAGTTCAGATCTGGGCGTAGATAAGGTTAAGGTAAATGATGAAATATATAATTCAACAGATGCCCGGCTTACTGAGAAGAAATATAATTGCGATGAATGGCAGGTAGCGTTAGGTGTTTCGTATCAGTTTGATACGTTTTCTCCTTATGCTGGTGTCAAGTACTCAGACGCAAGTGGCTCAGCCAAGGCTATAGTCTCCGATCAATCATATCAGTATGATTTCAATCCAAAATCAAATTTTGGTATATTCGCGGGGCTTGATGTGTTAGCGTTTGATTCTTTGTCAGTTAACCTAGAAGGACGTTTTATCGATGAGACCGCGTTTTCCGCGGGTACTACATTGAGGTTTTAGGGTAAATTAAATTGTTTTCGTTTTAGCGCAATAGATATTAACCTGACCAAAGTTAGGTAATCTATGAGTTGGAATGGGGACAGATTGGAGACAGATGATGGAAGGAAAACAGCTTGATATAAGCAAATGTTTTACAGATGCATTGGAAGTGTATAAGGTTAATGTATTAATGTTGTTGCTTTCAGTTCTACTTTTTCAGGTCATATCTCTATTTACATTGCTCATACTAGCAGGACCTCTATTTGGCGGTTACTGCCTTATGACAATGAATGCCATGCGAAGAGAAGACAAGAAGATAGAACTTAATGACATGTTTAAGATGTTTACCAAATTTTGGCCATTAGTTGGGCTTTTCTTTTTGCAGGGCTTAGCCGTGTTTACAGGTCTACTATTGCTGATTATACCTGGCGTTATACTGATGACGCTGTGGCTTTATACCTATTTTATCATGGTAGATCAGGATAAAGGCGTAATAGACTCCATGAAGGCGAGCTGGAAACTGGTCTCTGGCAAGGGTTTTTGGATGAATCTTGCGCTTGCCGCTATATATATTCTCTTAAGCGGTATATCCGGACAGATTCCGGTAATCGGTTGGGTAGTGAGCCTTTTCGTAGTGCCTTTTGCGATACTGCTTATAACCTCTGGTTTTTTACAGCAGGTCTCTCAAGCAGAAGTTGTCACTTCAGAAGACCGCCCTTTTGCTGATGCTAATGAAGAAGAAAAACAGGTTTAACATATAATAAAGAAAATGAGGCCGCGCCTAAAAAGGGAGCGGCCTCATTTATTTTAGCCAATGAAGAAGATAAAATCTATTCTTATAGTATTGTTTGCTTTCTTAGTCCTAGCTTCCGTTTACAGGGTTGTAACCGTGATCGCTTATTCACAGGGTCATTATGCGGATTCGGATATATCTCATGACAGATACAAATCTAGCCTCGAAGAGGACGCCCAGCAGGAGAATCAACTTCCTATAAAGAAATGGCTTATGCTCTTCGGAACATTATCCGGTTTTGCGCTTTTATTGCTGATAATATTTGAGATTGGTGGAGGGGGGTTGCTACCGGATAATATTGAAGACCTTATAGCTAAGATATGTGTAGGAATTATTGCAATCGCATTATGGCTTTATCTCTATTATGTCAGTTCGAAGATAATTTTTATTTTATTAATCCCAATTACTATCCTTTTTATACTTTATATTTATTTAAAGCCTATTTTTAAGGATTTGTACAATAAGAATTTCGGGAAACCTTCTTCTCCGGACTATTGGATCTGCAGAAAATGTGGTATGGAGAACAGCAACCTCATGACAGAATGCGATAGTTGTAGCAGTGCAAAATCGCCGGATGCAGAAGTATTGTTTGAGGAGATATGGATATGCGGTAACTGTGATTATAAAAACCCGATTAGAGATAAGAGCTGCTCAAAGTGTGGCACGAGAAAGGATGGGCAGTAAAATGGCTGAATATATCTGTCCACATTGCAAGAAACCTAATCTTGATGATGATGCTTTAAGATGCATATATTGCGAGGAGCTTCTAAACCGTAGAATAGGTTTCTTAAGCGATATCAGGTATTCGCATATAGCAACTATTGTTATATTAATTTTATTGCTAAGTTTTATAGTTTTTTATGTCATTAGACTCTAATAAAAGGAGGTGCTTTAAGTGCTTTGCCCATATTGCGCGGAAGAGATAAAAGACGAAGCTATCAAATGTAGATATTGCGGCGAGTTTTTAAATAAAAAGCCAAAGGAGAAATGGTATTTTAGCACCTACTGGCTTGTGATAGGCTTTCTCTGTGTAGGGCCGCTTGTGCTTATTCTCTTATGGCTTAACCCTAGATTTAGTAATAGAAACAAGATAATTATATCCATAATTATGATAGTCGTAAGTTATATATTAGGTGCTATATTTGTAAGTTCTATGAGAACTCTTATCGGATATTATCAGCAGATTCTATCATTATAGAGATATAAACAAAAAGGAAGGTGTCGAGATGGAGAATGATAAATTAAGGAAGGCTCAGGTAAGGGTAAGGCAGCTTAAGGGGTTTTATTCAAATTTAATCTCTTATATCGTAATCAACCTGGTACTCGTAGTCATTAACCTGGTTACAAGTCCGGATGCGTTGTGGTTTTACTGGGTAAGTATATTTTGGGGCATAGCTATCCTCGTTGAGGCGGTACATGTCTTTACCATAAAAGGAAAGTTTTTGGGAAAACAGTGGGAAGAGAAGAAGGTAAAAGAGTTGATGGAGAAGGAATAATCTCACGAACTGTCTTCTTACTTTATCTTGGCAGAGACACAGTAAAAGTCGTACCTTCCCCCGGAGCACTTTTAGCGGAAATATTCCCGCCATGTTCGGCAACAATACTCTGAACCACGCAAAGCCCAAGCCCTGTGCCACTTTCCTTAGAAGAGAAGAAGGGTTCGAATACCTTGTTCAAATCTTTTTTCTTTATGCCATGCCCGTTATCCCTTATTTCTATGTTAAAATAATCCTCTGATAATCTTGTCGAGATAATAATCCTGCCATTCTTATCTATAGCCTCTATACTGTTTCTTATCAGGTTGAAAAATATGTGTTTGAGTTTTTCTGGGTCCGCGGCTACGGTATCGCGGGCCTTATCGTAGTTTTTTACAATTTCTATCTCAGACTTCAAGATATCTCCAGAGAGCAGGCTTAAGGTATAGTCTAAAGCTCCATGGATATCGCAAGGCTTAATATTTAAAGCAGACGGTTTCGCGAATTCGAGCAGTTGACTTACCAGGGAGTCTATCCTTTGTGTCTCAGCCTTGACTATTTGGGAGAAATCATCCCTAAAGGTCTTGTCATTATATTTTTGAGGTAAAAATTCGCTAAAGGTCTTTATGGCGGTTAATGGATTGCGGATCTCATGTGCGAGGCCTGCCGCAAGTTGCGCGAGTGCCTTGGACTTATCTGATTCGATTAGTTCTTTCTGGAGTTTTTGATACGTGTTGCGTGTGTAAAATCTTTCGACAACAGCTTCCACCCTGTTCTTTAACGGGTTAAAGAGGAGTGCTATTCCTGCCGCAGCTGCCACTGTAATCCATATCGATTGATATCCTAGCGCGTTACGCAAAAGCCTTTCCGATAATAATACTGTTACAAGATACGCGAGCATTATCAGCACAATGGAGACTGAATAGATGAGAGTCTTTTTTATCACTATATTAAGCTCAAGGGCATCATGCTTCAGGACCGCTACAGAGAATATTATAGGATAAAGAAATATGATATGCTCGCCCCATGGTGGTATCAGGATATCATAAAAGAGAGGATAAATTGTCATGCCTCCTGTAAATCCGATCAAGGACGCGAAGAGAACATACCTTATCTGGATCTTTTTGATAGGTGAGGAGTAAGCGTAATTGCTAACGAGCAGATAGATACCATAAGCTGTAATCACAAGATAAGCTGCGATCCAGAGCGAGTATAATGGCCCCGCAGTCGCGTAGAAATTAAAAAAGAGCTTAGGTCTTATGCCTGTTATAAAATAAGGGGTATAGCTTAGGCATAGAAATACTATGCTTATAGCGTAAGCTGCTTTTATAATCTTTCTTTTATCTATGTTTAAAAGGTCCGTTACAAATCCTAGGTAGCAGGCTGGTATAAAGACTGCAGCGCTGTGGAGCATATATAGTGTTATCATAGCAGAGGAGTGGTCTTTCGCTATGTAGTGAAGGAATAGAGAGAAGCTCCACAGGGCAACGACCGTATTAAGGCGAAAGAGGGAGCGATGAAGCCGGTTCTTTGGGTTCTTGAAGAATATAAATAGCCCTAAACCAAGAGATGTTAAGGATGTTAACAAAGAGGTTATGTAATAGGGGCTCATAATTATTATATGGCTTCTTTGATAGCATCAAGTATGGTTTTTGATTCAAAAGGTTTTGTTATGTAATAAGTAGCGCCTGTATTTATAGACCGTGACGCAGTCTCAACGCTCTGATAACCGGTAATTACTATGACCGCTATATTATTGTTACTCGCTCTGATCTGTTTCAATACATCTATGCCGTTTATTCCCGGCATCTTAATATCTAAGAGTATAGCCTTTATATCAGGATTGTTGTGAAGCAGATTCATCGCTTCTTTACCGTTTTCGGCAAAGAGTAGATTATATTTATTAGAGAGTATGAGCCTAAGTGATTCCCGGACGCCTTTTTCGTCATCACATACAAGTATCTTATCGCTATTCATAACAATAGTCTCCTATAAGGCAGGTGGGGTAATAACACATATTGCCTGTGCTTCTTCGGACCCTAAGTTTTTAAAGTAGTGCGAAGAGGATGCATCAAAATATAGTGTTTCACCTTTTGTCAGGGTATGTGTCTGATCGCTGGTAGTGATAGCAAGTTTACCCTTGAGCAGGTATATGAATTTTTCAGTCTCTTTTGGAAGCTGTTCTGTTGTGCTTTGACCGCCAGGCGCTATCTTTAACATCAGAGGCATCATTTTTTTAGATAGAACCTTGTTAGTCAGCATATAGCAAGATGCTTTATCATTATGAAGAAATCGATCAGTACGATTCTTTATTGATTGGTATTCAACAGTATTTTCTTCGATATCTGTATTGCTGTAGAGCTGCGATAGATTTTTACCAAGCGCTGAAGCGATCGATTGGTGGGATTCTATAGTTCCTATCAT
>CAZDLP010000021.1:0-4662 GCA_964506565.1 uncultured Planctomycetia bacterium | reverse complement strand
AAGGGTAATCCTAATATGGTATTCGCCGGAGCAGAAAGAAGCATGTATAAGAGCACTGATTCAGGCGCTAATTGGACAAGGGTATTAATGTTAAAGGGGGAGAGAAAAGGTATAAAATCTATATCTTTTGATGTAAAAGATTTGTCAAATATATATGCAGCCACATCAGATGGATTGTATATAAGTCAGGATGAAGGAGAGACCTGGCACAGAGTTTTTAAGGGTATGAATGATTCGCAAAGAGACGTAAGCTGTATCGGCATTAGTCAGGATAGCGATGTGATATTAATAGGCACAAAGAGAGGGCTCTTTATAAGTCGTGATAAGGCAAAGAGCTGGAGCGCAGAAAAGACCTTTATTAACAAGCAGATACGTTCCATAGCAGTAGGTGAGAATTGCTTCTATGTATGCGCGACTGATGGTGTCTATTATACAAAGAAAGATCATATTTCATGGGACAGGATATATGTAGCAAAGGCGTATGATGAAATAGTCTCAGATCAATATAGTGATAACGCTGATAATGAAGAAGAGCATAGCGAGCTTAATTATCTGGTGATTGATGATAAAAAGGCCTATCTTGCTACTAATTATGGTTTATACACTTCCTTGTTGGGCGTGAGAGATTGGCAAATGGTTACTTGTGAAGGGCTATTAACCAGGCAGGTAGAGTTTATTTTGGTAATTAGCAAGAGAATATTTGTTATAACCGGGAAAGGCATATTTGAGTACAATAGTAAGTCAAGTATATGGAAGAGCTGCTCAGCTGGATTAACTACTCTAAAGGTAAATACGATAGATGCCGCTTACGCACAAGGGATTATATGTGCCGCGACAGATAGAGGATTGTTTAGAGCTGAATTAGATAAAACACCTATTGGCGTGATTAAAGATAGTAGAAAAGAGAATAGCGCTATTTATAATAAAGAACCCGGTATATTAGAGATACAGCAGGTTGCTATTAATTACGCGGAAGTGTCACCTGATAAGATAAGGTGGATGCGTAGATCAGCTCAGCATAAGGCGCTGTTGCCAAAGGTGAGCCTTGGTTTTGACAGGGATATAGATAGGACCATAGATCTGGATAGGGGAGGGACTAATGATCCCGACTTCTATATAGAGGGCCCGCGAGAGAGGAGTTTTGGATGGGGAGTCGATCTTTCGTGGGATCTCGGAGAGCTTATTTGGAACGACGATCAAACTAACATTGATGTACGATCGCGCCTTATGGTACAGCTTAGAAATGATGTACTTGATGAAGTGACAAAGCTCTATTTCGAGAGAAAAAGGCTTCAAGCAGAACTCTTGCAAAATCCAGTAGAGAATAGTAGCAAAAGAGCCCTTAAGCAACTACGATTTGATGAGCTTACAGCAAATATCGATGGACTTACCGGAGGGTATATGTCAGAGAATTTACAATGAATATTTATATTTGTGTTTTTGCATACTTACTGTATTGACATTATGATGATATAGTGGTATATTTTTATTAATAAGACATGAAGAACCCCCTGGCAATCAACGAGGGGGTTTATCTATGTGTAGGCTAACAATAAAAAGAAGTCTTATAACTATCTTAATTACTGTATTATCCCATACCGGCATATCTTCTTCAGTAACAGCTTCTACGAAAAAAACAGATTATAGCGCTCTCAGACCTGTAGCAACTTCAAACGATACTATTGATAAGGCTTCTTCATCCGGTCAGTCTGATCTTACTGATATGCCCTCGGATGAGATGAGGCAAGAACTTTTATTCCGCATGAAAGAGTATGATGAGTCAGCTAACAGTGCTTATAGCTACGTAGATCAGCAAGCCCCGGAGCTTAATGATTATACAGTAGTAAGCCTGCAGTTTGAGGCGGGCCTTGACAGGGGGCTGCTTGAAAAACTGATTCTGGAGGATGATAATTTTGCCCGGTTTGTTGCGCAGGTTACTATGACAGGGGGCTTGGGTGCTCTTATGCATGATCTTCCTTGCGCCTGGAAGAAGAATGGTGTTGACGTTGTTTCAGTCAACCCTCTATATAACAGTTACATAAAAGGCGATGTGGTTCATTATGATCAGGCAACAGGCCAGATGCTGCCTGGTATGCCTAGCTCGGAGGATGGAAAGAGTCTTGGGGGTAAGATAAAAAATGTTTTAGATAATACGGGTATATCATTTAATCTTTCATTTGATTCACAGGAATTTATGGAGCACTCTAACAGCACAAGATCAAAAAACGCTGCTGGACGAACTATTCATATACACGCATATGAGACAGTTACGAAGTATGGCAATGCACCACTTTATTATCTAGATGCTTATTATCTTAATGATGATGGTACCAAGGCATATATCTTTGACCAGGTGTATCCTGATAATGATTTTAGAGATTTTCAGATGGTTGTATTTAATGAAGCTCAGCAGCACCTGCTTAAGATATTACAGAAACAAGATATTGTTAAAAGAGATATATTGTTTATTGAGAATGAAGTCGTTGTCACCCTTCCTAAAAAACAATTTCCAAATGCTATAAGGCATCATATAAACCACACAGTCTGGGAGCCTGGCATGCACAAGCCGCCTGAGTATGCTTTTAGTCTTATGGGCTTTGATGAGTCAATAAGAGAACTGATTGTAACTGATGAGGAAATAAACATAGCAGAGTATGCTTCATTAACAGCGGACGCTATATCAGGCGTGGGGCTATATGAGCATACAGGTGTATTAAAGGATAAGGTGTTTCCTTCTTATCGCCATAAGATAGCGCAGCATTCGGAAGGCGGCATGCGCAATACCAATGGCGCGTTATTGGACCAATGGCAGGGGGAAGAGGTTAGAATGCTTATTAACCAATATAAGGATAAGTTAGGCCTTGATAAAATAGCGGATGACAAAGAGTTTTACTCAGCTCTTGATAAAACAAAAAGGGACAAGGCATCATTTCTTAAGAGATTTGAGATGATAAAGGTCTTGTATTCATTAGAGTTGCTTAACATGTTTTATAAGACCCAGAAGCAGGATATGGGTGGAAGCAATTGGCTAAAAGGCATACTTGAAGATTCAGGATTAGAATTAAAAGATATAGATAGTATCTTAGATAGTTATCAATCTTTTGTTTATAGGGGGTTATCAGGTCGCAGTAGATCATGGCCCAGCTTACACAGAAAGTTCGGCAGGCTTATGAAATCTGTTTTAAACGCTCCCATGATAGCCAATGTAAGAAGGCAGGTTGTGTATAAGGGGCCGGATAAATATCTTGAGATGCTGAGACATTTTGAGGCGGATAAAGAGGCCCTTGATGCATTCAAATCATCCGGTACAAGGCTTATAATAGGAGGCAGAATATTTGATGGTAAAGTAAGGCACCTTTTTGAAAAAGAATTAAAGCAGATTGCCAAGAGGCTCGGCCTTGAGGATAAGATAGCTTTTATCGAGAACTACAGTATAGCTGACGCGCCTGTTATTTTTAAAGGTGTTTCAGCGACAATAATGCTTTCGGATGAATTTCTCGAGGCATCCGCTACAAGCATGATGAAAGGTGTAGCAAACGCGGCAGCGCTTATAGGTGTATTTGGCGGAGCGATGCCGGAGTTGTTTAATATTACAGATACAGAGACAGGAGAAGCGGTGGATGTGCTTACTCAGGATGTTGCATATGATGATATTGAAGCTGGATTAAAGAGCGGTAAATATATAATAACAAATGGCTATCTTGTAATGTATTCCCCCCTCTCTGATGAAAGAAGTAACGAGAAGCTTGGGGAAAGAAGGCCAAACGCAGTCAGCCTTTTAAAATCAATCATGTCTATCGGAACAACCTATAAAAACGCCGGAGATAGAAGAGAGCTTATATTTAATGTCTTGGCAAATTCACATCGTGTTGACATGGAAAGGTCACAGGCACGTGCCCATATACATATATGGAGAGAGCTTATCAAAAAACGCGAAAATTTTACTAGTTTGGTAAAGCGCTTTATTCCTAATAATGCTATTGAAAAGACGTCACAATCTATGGGTAACGAAGGTTTTATATGGAAATACAAGCAGTACCCAACAGCGGAATGGAAGCTTAGCTTGGATGTTGATACAGGTAAGAGCCTCTTATCTTTTCTTGATTCATTCAGGATGGTGCGTTCAAGTAAAGAAGGTTTTAACTCATTTCTATATCATTGTTCTAAGAGGCGAACTCAGACGAAGCAGGCAAAGAAGTATGGTGATGTGCTTGCTTATCTTTTGGATATTCTTTCAGTTGACACAAGGTCAGCTTTATTGAGGTCAATAGTACTTGAGATGATAGATGTAGGCTTAGAAGGCCTAGGTCCAAATATCAAGGATGTAGACCTTATTAAGGAAAAGGCGTTGCTAACATTAGAGGTTATGGATTTTACTGATAATATTGTTAGAGCTTTGATAGAATATCATTCTATAGGTAGCGCAATATCACGTTTAATTAACGAACCTGATCCCGCAAAGAGCGTAATGATAAGCAAAGATATTGAGCTAATTAAAGGTGCCGGATCATTTCAGTTAGAATTTGACAATGGCGATATTAAGGTAGGGCCATTAGATAAGGTTAGTGGAGTGGGCGTTGCTGATTTACTGAGAGGTGATAAGAATAGGCTTGCTGCTATACAATCGGCCGCTTAAAGCCCTATTAGCGACTTAGCCTGCCT
>CAZDLP010000020.1:0-15803 GCA_964506565.1 uncultured Planctomycetia bacterium | reverse complement strand
GTAGGGATGGTTGGCAGAGATTTTGCTTGAGCATGTAGTATCTATATGGTACAATATTTTAATTATTATTATAACGCGTGAAAGGGGATTAGCATGAAGAGTTTATTTTTAGTGTTTATGGCATTAACTATTAGTATGGTATCTGGTTGCGCAAAGAAAGGCA
The DNA here is from genome assembly GCA_964506565.1 of uncultured Planctomycetia bacterium. Taxonomy (GTDB): domain Bacteria; phylum Omnitrophota; class Gorgyraeia; order JABMRG01; family JABMRG01; genus JAUVHV01. The sequence goes on along the minus strand of CAZDLP010000020.1, from coordinate 15,640 downwards.
CGGGTGATATAGTCGCTACCGTAAACGGAACACCTATTACAGTAGCTATGATGGAAACCAAGATAGAGAAGCTGCCGCAATATTATCAGACATTTGCCGTAGAGCATAAAAACGAAATAGTAAATGAGATGATAGTTGAAGAGCTATTGTATAATGAGGCAAAAAAGCGAAAATTGGACCGTGATCCTGATATAAAAAACCTCATAAATGATGCTACGAAGAAAATACTTATTTCTATGATCGTAGAAGAGCAAGTAAAAAAGAGCGCTCCGGTCTCAGAGGACGATGTAAAGGCATATTATGAGGATAATAAGGAAAAATATGTAGTTCCTGAGATGATTAAGGCCTCGCACATTTTGACCAGTACTCAAGAAGAGGCAGAGAAAGCAAAAGGAGAGTTAGACAGAGGGGCGGAATTTGCCGCTGTTGCTCAGGAGTATTCTAAGGATCTTACAAAAGACAGAGGTGGCGATCTTGGTTATTTTAGTAAAGGCCAGATGATACCAGAATTTGAGAAGACCGCGTTTGGCCTTAATATCGGGCAGACAAGCGGCATTATAAAGACAAGATTTGGATATCATATTATTAAGCTTACAGACCGCAAGCCTGCGGTATACCAGAGTTTTGATGATGTCAAGGACACCATAATGACATCAATAATCAGAGATAGTCAGAGAAAGAGCTTTGATGAGTTTACAAATAAGCTTAAGGATAAGGCAAAGATCTCAATTGATGATAAGCTTGTGGCATCTTTGAACAAAAATGAACCTGCAGCAGAGCCTCCTGCTGCTTTACCTACAGAAGAAAAAGTTAATAAATGATAAACCGTAAAAGGGTTATAAGGTATGTATATTATTTAGGGCTTGTCCTTTGCATTGCTGTCTGCGCATTACCGATTACAGTTTATGCTGCTCAGGTTGTCGATAGGATCGTCGCTGTTGTTAATGACGATGTTATAACCCAGAGTGAGTTGCAGGAATCAATGCTCCCCTTTATCGCGGATTATAAAGTACGATATGAGGAAAAAGAGCTGGAAGGCAAGATGGACGAGGTACGCCAGGACGCTCTTAACCGCTTGATAGAAGAAAAGCTTATTTTTCAGGAAGCGAAAAAAAGAGAGATAGCTGTAGAAGAATCCGAGATTGAAAGCCGCCTTGAGGTTGTAAAGAAGAAGTTTAACAGCGAAGAAGAATTTTACCAGGCGATAAGAGATTCCGGCGTGACTATGGCAAGGCTTAAGGAGAAGTATAAAGAACAGATCATGATGCGAAATCTTGTAAAAGGGTTAATAAACAGTAACGTAAATATTAGCCCGACCCAGATTACAGCATATTATCATGGTAATATCAAGGATTTTTCAGTTCCGAAAATGGCAAGATTCAAGGTGCTTTTGGTTAAGCCTCTGCCAGACAGCAATATGGATGAGACTGAGAGAATTGTATTAAATATCTTGGACAAGATAAAGGATGGCCAGGACTTTGATATTTTGGTTAGGCAATTTTCTCAAGGCCCAAATGTTGACAAGGGCGGCGACATGGGATATATGCCGGCAGGCGGCATTATCAAGGAATTGGATGACCAGATTGAGTTACTTAACGTTGGTGATACATCAGGCATTATAAAAACTAACACAGGATTTTATATAATAAAGGTTATCGATAAAAAGGAAGCAGGCACTCTTCCTATTAGCGATGTAAAGGATATGATAAAAGATAGGCTCTATCAAAGGGAATCTGAATTAACGTTGAGAGAATTTATAGGTAATCTTAAAGAGGATGCGTACATTAAAATCAAATAGGCCTTTAGCCTGTATAACCATGGGCTATCCAGCAGGTATAGGGCCCGAGGTTATATCAGAGACATTGGCAAGTCCCCGTATAAGAGGGCTTGCCAATTTTTTGATTATTGGCGATGAGTTTGTTTTTAGAAGAGCGTTAAGGCTTACTGGGTCGAGATTGTCTTATAGAATAATAAGGTGCGATAACGATATAGACTTCTCAACAGGCAAAGTACTTTTTTTTGATCTCTCAAGTATGCCCGATAAGAATTTTTCTTTTGGCAAGGTCTCACCCGCGTATGGTAAGGCATCTATAGCCTATATAAACAAAGCGGTCTCATTAATCCAGGCAGGAAGAGCAGACTTGCTTATTACAGGGCCTATCCATAAGCACGCGGCAGAGCTTTCAGGTTTTAAATATTCCGGCCATACTGAATATCTGGCCCATCTTACAAAGACTAAAAAATATGCGATGATGCTTAGCAGCGCCCCGCTAAATGTCATCCTGGTTACAACGCACATTCCTATAAAAGATGTGTCATCCAAGTTACGGTCAAAGGACATAGTGGATAAACTATCTCTCGGGTATTACCATCTTAAGCGCTATTACGGAACAAGCAAGCCCAGGATAGCGGTGTGTGGCTTAAATCCTCATGCAGGCGAAGCAGGCTTAATCGGCAATGAGGAGAAAAGAATTATAGCCCCTGCTGTCAAGCTTGCTAAAGCAAAGGGGCTAAATGTCGAAGGCCCCCTGGCTGCAGACGGGCTTTTCTACGATCTGTTAAAGGGGAGTTATGATGCCGTGCTTTGCATGTATCATGATCAGGGATTAGTTGCCCTTAAGATGCTAGGCCGTAATAAGTCTGTGAATATTACTTTAGGGTTACCTTTTATACGCACATCACCTGGTCATGGAACAGCGCTTGAGATAGCTGGTCAAGGCCAGGCTGACCCGGGAAGCATGAAGCAGGCTATAATAGAAGCTGTCAAGGTGTATACACCAAAAAATGTTTAATTCTCCGCAAATAAAAGAGTTAATAGCTAAAAATAACCTATGTATTAACAAGCGGTTTGGCCAGAACTTTCTCATAGATCAAGGCAAGAGAGACAAGATGATCAGCCTGTGTAATCTGAAAGGCGGTGATAGGGTTCTGGAGATAGGCCCTGGTCTCGGTGCGCTTACAGAATCTATCTTATCAAAATGCGCAAGTTTAATTGCTGTAGAAAAAGATAGAGGGCTTGCTGACATCTTGAAGAGTCTGTACGCGGATAATAAAAAGCTCGAGATTGTAAGCAGGGATATCTTAAAATACGCTATACCTGCCTTACCGGACAGGGTTAAGGTTATTGGAAACCTGCCTTACTATATAACTTCACCGATAATATTTTACCTACTCGAGAATAGAGATCGCCTGGATTCGATCTTCATTACAGTTCAGAAAGATGTCGCAAAACGCATACTAAGCGGACCCGGGAATAAGGATTACGGCCTTTTGAGCCTGGGTGTACAGTATTATTGCCAACCATTAAAGCTTTGCACCCTCCCTAAAGGGTGTTTCTTTCCTGTGCCTAAAGTAGATTCAATGTTTATATCACTTGAGATAAGAAAGGTGCCCTTGGTAAGCGTTACAGACGAGAGGCTTTTTTTTATGGTTATGAAGGCAGGTTTTAATCAGCGCCGCAAAACTTTTTTTAACGCGCTTGCTAAAGGCGCTATAGCTTCTATTGATAAAGGCTTATTGGAAGAGGCATTTGTAATATCCGGCTTGGATAAAAATATTAGAGCGGAAGATCTTAGCCTGGATAAATTTGCTCAGTTTTCCAATGCTCTTAGCTCTTTACATGAATAATACTTTATGTTAATCTGTAAGCGTTTGGAAACAGTTTCAAGCCCAAGGAGTTTTATATGCCGATCAAGAAGGATGCGATAAGATACGTAGCGGATCTTGCGAGAATAGGTTTGAGTGAGCAAGAAGAAGAGCTCTTTGCTGAACAATTAAACCATATCCTTGCTTATGTTGACCAGCTTAATAAGCTTGATACTAAAGATACAGAACCTATGAGTCATGCTGTATCAATGTCCAATGTGCTGCGCGATGATATCCCAAAGAGCGGACTTTCAAATAGTGATGCCCTCAATAACGCGCCTGAAAAAGAAGAGGGTTCTTTTAGGGTCCCTAAAGTGATAGATTAATTTATGGAAGAACTTACTAAATATACCGCTTCAGAATTAAAGAAGAAGATATCCCAGGATTCTTTAGCAGCATCTGATATAGCCTCTTCTGTAATAACTCGATATGATAAGGTTGAGGAGAAGGTAAAGGGATTTGCTCATTTTGACAAATTATTGTTATTAGAACGCGCAAAAGAACTGGATAGAAAGCCCTCCACAGGAAATCTTTCAAAGGTACCGGTTGTATTAAAGGACAATATATGTGTTAAGGATGAGCTTACGACATGTTCATCCAATATACTTGCTGGGTTTAAACCCCCTTATGACGCTACAGTAGTGACAAAGTTGAAGCAATCTGGCGTGCTCTTACTTGGTAAATCAAATATGGATGAATTCGCTTTTGGTTCTTCATGCGAAACCTCATGCTACTATCCTACAAATAATCCATATGATATTGAAAGGGTACCGGGAGGTTCAAGTGGCGGTTCAGCAGCCCTTGTAGCTGCTGATGAGACAGTACTTGCTCTTGGTTCAGATACAGGTGGATCCGTAAGACAACCAGCCTCACTTTGCGGCGTTGTAGGCATGAAGCCTACATACGGCAGGGTCTCAAGATATGGCTTAATAGCATTTGGTTCCAGCCTCGATCAAATAGGCCCCATAACAAAAGATGTTACTGATTGCGCGGCCCTACTTAATGTTATCTCAGGGCATGATCCTATGGATTCGACATCAGCAGATAAGCCTGTTCCGGATTATATGGGATCGCTTGTAGCCGATATTAAAGGTCTCAGGATAGGGATCCCCAAGGAATATGACACAGAAAGCCTGTTTCCTGATAAGGATGCATTGATTAATGAGACAGGCGTGAAGATTAAGGAAGTGATAAAGCTCTTAAAGGATCTCGGCGCTGAAGTCGTGGATATATCTCTGCCCCATACAAAATATGCGGTAAGCGTATACTACATTGTGGGTTGTTCAGAGGCTTCATCGAATTTGGCGCGTTTCGACGGAGTCGAATATGGCCACAGGGATAAGCACCAGGACACATTGATAGATATGTATAAGAAGACAAGAGAGCAGGGGTTTGGCAGTGAGGCTAAAAGGCGTATTATACTCGGCACTTATACATTGAGTAGCGGCTACTATGATGCGTATTACTTAAAGGCTCAGAAGGTAAGGAATCTAATAAAGCGAGATTTTGATAATGCTTTTAGTAGATGTGATATTATATTGACCCCGACATCTCCTGAAACAGCCTGGCCTAAGGGCTTAAAGACTAAAGACCCTTTATTGATGTATCTTTCTGATATATTTACAATACCCGCAAACCTTGCGGGTATCCCAGCTATATCCTTGCCATGCGGATATGATTCTAAAGGACTGCCCATAGGATTGCAATTTATGGCTAAGCATTTCGATGAAGAGGCACTTTTACGTGCCGCGTATACCTATGAGCAGAACGCCGGATGGCAAATAAAGAAACCTGAATTATGAGCCACTATCTTACAACAATAGGATTAGAGATACATCTTCAGCTTTCAACCAAAACCAAGGCTTTTTGCGGTTGTAAGAATAGTTTTGGCGGAAAGCCTAACACATCTGTATGTCCGGTATGCCTTGGTCTCCCGGGCTCTCTACCTGTGTTAAATAGCCAATATCTAAGCTACGCTATAAAAGTGGCCTTGGCATTAAGCTCTAATATATCAGACAGGATGAAGTTCGACAGGAAGAACTATTTTTATCCTGACCTGCCAAAGAACTATCAGATATCACAGTATGATATGCCCTTATCCTTAGGTGGCTATGTTGATATTGTAAGAGATGATAAGCCTAAAAGAATTGGCATAACACGTGTTCACATGGAAGAAGACGCGGGAAAGCTTATACATAGCAAGAGCAGGCCATCCAGTTATGTGGATTTTAATCGTACAGGAACGCCTCTTTTAGAAATAGTAAGTGAGCCGGATATGTCTTCTCCTGAGGAGGCATATCAATATTTAATTGCTGTTAAATCCATTCTTAAGTACCTTGATGTTTCAGATTGTAACATGGAAGAGGGGTCTTTACGCTGTGACGCTAATATATCCATAAGGCCAAAAGGTCAGAAAGAGCTTGGCACCAAGGTTGAACTGAAAAATATGAATAGCTTTAAAGGCGTAAGAGATGCCCTGATATATGAAGAGAAGCGCCAGGCAAGAGCGCTTTTAGCAGGAGAAAGTATTATTCAACAGACAAGGCTTTGGAATGAACAGAAACAGGTCTCAGAGTCTATGCGCACAAAGGAAGCAGCCCATGATTATAGATATTTTCCTGACCCCGATCTCTTGTTATTTACTATTGATGCGGCCTTGGTTGATGAGATTCGCTTAACCTTGCCGGAGATGCCGGAGAAGAAAAAGGAAAGGTTTATAAAAGATTGCGGTTTATCTGAATATGATGCCTCTGTTCTGGTTTCAGATAGGAGTATGTCTAATTTTTTTGAGTTTTGTATGAAGCTATATCCTGAATCTAAAGCTATAGTTAATTGGCTTACAGGTGATATCCTTAAGCATCTAAACGCTAATAATCTTGAATTTTCTGATGCAAAATTAACTCCGCAGCATCTTGTGGGGATGTTGAAGTTGATAGATAATAATACAATAAGCGGCAAGATAGCAAAAGAGGTGCTCTCTGATATGCTTCTAACCGGAAATTCAGCGGATGATATCATACAAGATAAAGGACTTATCCAGATAAGTGATGAAGGCGCAATTGAGAAACTCGCCTGTGATGTTGTAAATGAAAACCCTAAAGTGGCTGATGACTATCTTTCAGGTAAGACCAATGCGCTCGGATTCCTCGTGGGCCAGCTTATGAAAAAAAGTAAAGGAAAAGCAAATCCGCAGCTTGCGAATTTGGCGATCAAGAAAAGACTTGATCAGAAAAGATCATGAGACGAATAGTTTTTTTATCCGCTGCACTCCTAATCCTTATTTCTCACAGTCTGTCGACGGTACTTGCTGTAGAAGATAGCTTAAATAATGAGCTAACTGAATCTTTTCTTACTAAAGAAGATATATTTTATGAACTTGGTCTCTTTGCCGACGCCATTACACTAGTAGGCGCAGATTATGTAAAGGAAGTAACTGCCAAGGAGATGATATACGGCGCGTTGGATGGCATGATATCTTCTCTTGATTCTCATAGCTCTTTTTTGACCCCTGAAGAATATATAGATCTTAAGACGGATACGTTTGGTGAATTCGGTGGCCTTGGAATAAAGGTGACCTTAAGGGATAATACGCTTACCGTGGTTAGTCCTCTCGACGGAACACCTGCCTATAAGGCAGGGATAATATCCGGAGATAGAATCCTAAAAATTGATAATAAGTCTACTAAGGATTTTACACTTGATGACGCTGTAAAGGTTTTGCGCGGTATACCCGGGACGCGAGTAAAGCTAACTATAATAAGAGAGCAGGAATCCAATCTGCGGGAATTTACGATAAGACGCGCTGTCATAAGGATTAAATCGATAAAGGATGCCTTAATCATCGATGATAATATAGGGTATGTGAAGATATCAGATTTTCAGAAGCGCACAGGCCCGGATTTTAGCAAGGCCCTTAAGCGTTTTATTAAAAAAGGCATGAAGGCGCTTATAATAGATTTAAGGAATAATCCCGGAGGGCTCTTGGATGCGTCAGTTGCTGTCTCAGAGGTGTTTCTTAAAGAATCTGATATTGTAGTCTCCATAAAAGGCAGGGATAAGCATAAGGATAATATCTACAGGTCAGACTCCTTGAAACCTTATCTGGATTTTCCTATCGTTGTTCTTATTAACAAGGGTTCTGCCAGTGCCTCGGAGATCGTAGCATCGGCACTAAGAGATAACAAAAGGGCACTTATTGTCGGGGAAAAAAGTTTTGGCAAGGGTTCTGTGCAGACGGTTATGCCGATGAAAGATGGTTCCGCGATACGTTTAACAACAAGCTATTATTATACTCCATCAGGAGCTATTATACACGAGAAAGGCGTAAGCCCGGACATTACGATGGAATTAGAGGCCCCGGTTTGGCCGGATGGCCAGCTCGTTAAGAAGAAGATTTCAATAGAAGAGTCCCTGGAAAAAGATAACCAGGTAAGAGAGGCTATAAAATTGCTCAAAGATAAAACAAGATATAAGTCTTTATTGGAAGCCTAATGCGTAAAAAGAGCTTGTTATCTTTATTCGTTATAGTACTCGTATTTTTAATTATTCTATCAGCCTTGTTTTTGCGTAGAGATACTTCAGAGAAAAAAATCTCTGTAAAAGTAGCAATTGTAATTGATGATTGGGGTTATAATCTAAATAACATAGACCTTCTTAATTCAATTGAAGCACCGTTAACCCTCGCTATCTTGCCCAATCTTGCCTTTTCAGGTGAGATTGCCTTTATTGAAAGCCGGCATGCGAATAGAGAATTGATTCTTCATATGCCTATGGAACCAGAAAATGATTCTCTGCGGCTGGAAGAAGATACCATATTGTGCTCTATGGATAGTGACAATATAGCAAATCTGGTCGAATCAGCGCTAAGCTCAGTACCTTCTGTTACGGGCGTCTCTAACCATATGGGTTCCAAGGTAACGCGGGATAGAGATGCTGTTGACGCTGTTATGAGTTATCTGCGGTCAAGGGAGATGTTTTTTTTGGATAGCGTGGCAGTCTCAGATTCCATATGTGAGCAATCGGCAAAGGTCAACAAGATACCTTTTGTTAAAAGAGATATATTTCTTGATAATGTCGCGGACAAGGAATACATATCTGCCCAATTTGACCAGCTTATAGCTATGGCATCGGAAAAGGGCTCAGCCGTGGGCATTGGACACGACAGAAGCCTTACGCTTGAAACGATAAAAGAGAAGACCTGTCAGCTTAAAGATAATAATATTGAGTTTGTGTTGATTTCAGATCTAGTTAGTAGTGTTGACTCTGAATAATTGAATTAGAGCTGCGAAAATATTATATCCAGAGAAGAGAAGGTATGTAAAGATATGGATTAGGGCCTATGCCTCTTGCCTTCGCAGCGCAGGTATTTTTGCCACCTACTTAAAACACATGGCAAAAAAATCCAATGCGCTGCAAAAGGCAAAGCCACAGGCCATAGACAGCCACGAATAAGGAGAGCGTATGCTTGTGCTTGGCATTGAGACATCTTGTGACGAAACATCTATCGCAGTAGCTTCAGGTGAAAAACAGATACTTTCAAATATTGTTGTATCCAGCCTTCATCTACACAGGAAGTACGGAGGCATAGTACCGGAGATAGCGTGCCGCCACCATACAGAGCTTATAAATTTTGTCCTTGATAAGGCATTGAGGAAGGCAAAAATCAGGTTAAGCGATTTAGATGCTATAAGCGTTACACAGGGCCCGGGGCTAGTAGGCGCGTTATTAATCGGGATATCGCTCGCAAAAGCGCTCGCTTATAGCCTTAAGATACCTATTATACCTTTAAATCACCTTCATGGCCACATTTACGCGGCTACTATTAATGATAAACAGGTAATGTTCCCCTCAGTTGGCCTTATTGTTTCGGGTGGACATACTAGTTTGGTTGATATCAAGGATATAGAAAAGCCTGGGCTTCTCGGGCAGACCAGAGATGATGCCTGTGGTGAGGCATTTGACAAAGTAGCAAAGATTTTAGGACTCGGATTTCCCGGCGGGCCTATTATAGAAAAGCTAGCTGAAAAAGGCGACTGTAAAAAAATCGATTTTCCACGTTCATACCTTACTAAAGATACCTTTGATTTTAGTTTTAGCGGGATAAAGACGGCTGTCTTATATTTTGTGGAGAATCTTAAAAAGAAGAGGCAGAAACTGCCCCTGGCGGATATATGCGCAAGTTTTCAGGAAGCAGCTTTTGATATGCTTCTTAATAAAACAAGAGCCTGCTGTCAAAGCAGAAAAACAAAAAGCCTGTTAATAGGTGGTGGTGTAAGCGCGAATGGAATGCTACGAAAGAGGTTAAATGACTTAGGCAGCGATTTGGGGATTGAGATTCTTTTTCCACCTAAGGGTATGTCTATGGATAACGCTGCTATGATAGCGGGTTTAGGCTGTTACATGTATGATAGAAAGAAGTTCGGAGATTATTCATTCACAGCTCAGCCAAATTTGAATTTTAAATAAGAAAAGGAGATAGATATGCAGACTAATATAGAAGCTATAAACAAGAGAGTTGCACAAAAGAGCGCCTTTATTAAGAATATACTTTCTGGCATTGAAGAGGTTATTGTGGGCCAGAAATATCTCTTAGATCGGCTATTGGTTGGACTCATGGCAAATGGGCACGTGCTTATTGAGTCTGTGCCGGGGCTTGCTAAGACAATGAGCGTAAGCGTATTGTCAAAACTTATAAATGCAAAATTTCACAGGCTCCAATTTACTCCTGACCTTTTACCGGCAGATATTATCGGTACGCTTGTTTATAATATGAAAGAAGGCACATTTGTTACTAAGAAAGGCCCTATATTCGCGAACATGATATTGGCAGATGAGATAAATAGGGCCCCCGCAAAGGTTCAAAGCGCGCTTTTAGAGGCTATGCAGGAGCGGCAGGTAACTATTGGCGAGGAGACCTTTAAACTTGAGGAACCATTTCTTGTGCTGGCTACACAGAATCCTATTGAGCAGGAGGGGACGTATATCCTTCCTGAGGCGCAGATAGACCGTTTTATGTTAAAGATCAATATAACTTATCCTAGCAAGGATGAGGAACTAAAGATTTTACAGCGCATGGCAGAGACCGACAAGAAGATCGATGTAAAACCTGTTGTGGAGCCATCAGAGATTTTAGCGGCGCGACAGGTTGTTAATGAAGTATACATTGATCAGAAGCTACAGAAATATATAGTTGATATTGTCTTTGCGACACGCGAACCACTTAATTACGGACTTAATGACATAGCGCCCTTCTTGCGTTATGGTGCTAGTCCTAGGGCAAGTATAGCTCTTACATTAGCATCGAAGGCATATGCTTTTATTTATGGGCGAGGCTATGTGACTCCTCAGGATATAAAAGATATTGCGCCTGATGTGCTTAGACACCGCGTTCTGATAAGTTATGAAGCGGAGGCGCAATCTAAAACATCAGATGATGTAATAAAGAGATTGCTAGAAGAGGTAAAGGTGCCTTAGCCATGGCTGAAAAAGAGATAATCGAACAGCTGCCTGATGAGATGACCGCTAAGATACGCAGAATATCTATTACAACTTCAAAGATAGTTCAAGAGATGTTTGCCGGCCGATATCATAGCGCGTTCAAAGGTAGAGGCATGGAATTCGATTCTCTTAGAGAATATCAGCCTGGTGACGAAATTCGTAGTATAGACTGGAATGTTACAGCGAGAACGGGGCGCTTGCAGATAAAGAAGTTTATTGAGGAGAGAGAACTTTCTGTAATGCTTTTACTTGATACGTCTTTTTCCTGTCGTTTTGGTTCCGATGCTAAACTTAAGAGTGACTTAGCGGCAGAGATATGTTCTGTGCTCGCGTTTTCATCAATATACAATGGGGATAAAGTAGGGTTGTTTTTGTTTACCGATAAGGTTGAAAAGATTATTCCCCCTAGAAAAGGCACAAACCATGTTTTAAGGGTCATAAGAGAAGCGCTTGCTTATGAGTCTAAGGGCGTTAAAACAGATATGCACGCGCCAATAGATTATCTTAATAAGATTATGCATCAAAAGGCAGTATGTTTTATTATCTCAGATTTTTTAATTCAGGATTACCAAGATCCTCTTATTGCGGCAAAACAGAGACATGATATAATAGCGATACGCGTAATTGATCCCAGAGAGGTGAGTATTCCCAATGCAGGGCTTGTCACTCTTGATGACGCGGAAAACGGAGAACAGATTATCGTTGATACTTCAAGTGCCGCTGTTAGAGCGCGGTATCGCGCGCAAGCGCTTAATAGATTAAAACTTCAAGATGAGTTTTTCTCATCTAACGGGATTGATAATGTTGATGTATATACAGATTCCTCATATATTGATTCGCTGATAGGATTTTTTAAAAAACGCGCACTTAGACAACACAGAGGTTTTTGAAAATAAGTTAATGCAAAGGCAAAATCCGTTGCGGCATATACCTACAATTCTTTTTCTTGTTCTGCTATATACATTCTCTCCCCAATGCATGGCAAGTCTTTTTTCAGAGAGCAATATCGCCCCTGAGATAAGGCTTGTATCGCATGTCAATAAAAAGAATATCAATATCGGAGAAGAGCTGCGCTATGATATATTTGTTTATATTGATCCTGCCGTTGAGTTAGAGCTACCCGCTATTAAAAAGATAGGTAATTTTCTGGTTAAGGATTCCGGAGTAACTAAAAGAAAGGATTCTAGCAGGGGGGCAGTAGACATCTGGTATATTCTTGCAATATACGAGACAGGGGACCAGCTTATTGAAGGGGTTGATATAAGATATAAGACAAGACAAGGGCCTTGGCGCAATACTAAATCAGGAAAAGTAAAAATACATGTCCAGTCTGTATTTGAAAGATCAAAAATTGAAAAGGACATAAAACCCATAGAGGGGCCAATAAATCTTATATTCCCATACACTTGGCATATTCTAATATGTTCTATAGCTTTTCTTGTCGGCATATATATTATTCATGCTTGCGTTAAGAACAGAAGAAAGGCTTTGGCTGACAAGAAGGGACATGACGAGCGGAAATTTTTATTGTATAACCAGCTTTGTAAGCAGACCCAGGCTCTGAAGGGAAGTAATAATATCTCTGGAGATGATTTTGTTAAATACGCGGATCTTACTAAAAGTTATCTAGGTTTAATTATAGATATTGGTAGTTATGAATTTACTACAGAAGAGTTTTTAAGTACAGTAATGGTTAATAAGACGATATTAAATAAATATGGCGAAGACTTAAGCTCCTTACTAAGAGTTTCTGATATGGCAAAGTTTGCGAATTATCAACCAAGTCTTGCACAACTAAAAAAGGCGGTTTCTTTTGTAGGCAACCTTATCCACGATTTAACTCCTTAAGGAGGCAGGGATATTTTGAACATCAGTTTTCACAATCCATGGTTACTTCTTTTGATACCAGGTATCTTTGCCGGAGGCTTTTTTGTAAAGAATATTAAGAGAGCTGCTGGCTTACGATTTTCATCGGTAGCCCTATTTTCAGGGCTTGGTTTTTCTTTCCGTAGTTATGCACAGCGAAACCTTGTTTATTTTAGGTGTATAGCTTTAAGCCTTCTAGTCATTGCGCTTGCGAGGCCTCAGTCACCTGTTGAGGATACTGTAAAGAGATCAGAGGGCATAGATATTGTATTGGCTATAGATGTCTCTACAAGCATGCTTGCGGAAGATTTTACAATCAATAAAAATCGGCGTAATAGGCTTTATGCTGTTAAGGATGTTATCCCCAATTTTATTAGAAAGCGCAAGAATGACAGAATAGCGATTGTAGTATTTGCTACAAGGCCCTTTATAGCAAGCCCTTTGACACTTAACCACGATTGGCTTCTCAAGCGATTAGAAAAATTGGAGGCTGGTACTTTGGGTAATAGGACAGCCATCGGTTCTGCCATAGCTTCTGCCCTGAATAGATTAAAGAAGTCTAAGTCAAAGAGCAAGATAATAATACTGTTAACAGATGGCAGAAATAATGCTGGGGAGATAACCCCGGAGACAGCCGCAGATATCGCAGAGGCGTTAAATGTGAAGATATATACCATAGGAGCCGGGACTTTCGGATCTGCCACTTATCCTGTATTGGATGAATCAGGTACTTTAATAGGATATGATTCAGTAAAGATAGATATGGATGAGCTCTTATTGCGAAAAATAGCGCAAAAAACAGGGGGAAGATATTTTAGGGTTACTGATATCGATTCGCTAAGGAAGGTTTACAAAGAGATTGATAGCATGGAAAGATTCAGCATGCAGGACAATGCTTATGACGAATATAATGAACTTTTCGCGGGATTTTTATTGGCAGGGCTTATTATTTTATTGTTTGAGATCTTGCTGTCTAATACAATTTTAAGAAGGGTTCCTTGACCATGAGGTTTGAAGATCCGCTTATTGTTATATATGTATTCTGGTCTATCCCAATTATAATATTCTTTTGGATATTTTTTATAAGCAGAAAGAGAGTTTGTATGCGCTCTTTCGTAAGTTCGTCTCTCTGGCATGAAATAGCATCTTCATTTAGTATGCGCAGAGAATATGTGAAGATTGCGTTTTTAAGCCTATCTATTTTGCTGATTTTTGGTGCACTTGCCAGGCCACAGATGGGTTTTCAATGGAAGGAAGTCAAGCGTAAGGGGCTGGATATTATATTTACTATTGATACTTCAAGGAGTATGCTTGCACAGGATATGAGCCCGAGTAGGTTAGAGCGTACAAAAATGGCAGTGGGGCATATGCTTAAACAGCTTACGGGTGATAGAATAGGCCTAATAGTATTTTCTGGCGAAGCTTTTTTGCAGTGCCCGATAACTTTAGATTATGAAGGCTTTAGAGTCTCTCTTTCGGATATAGATACAGACTACATATCGAGAGGAGGGACTTCAATATCAGAAGCCATAATGGAGGCTGTAAGATCTTATGAGCCAGGACAGAGAAAATATAAAGTTTTGATACTTGTAAGTGACGGAGAAGACCTAGAGGGAGATGCTTTAAAAGCAGCTCATATCGCTAAAAAAGAAAATATAAAAATATTTTGTATTGGAGTCGGCTCAAAGGGCGGTTCATTGCTTTTAATAAGTGACGCCAATGGAAACAAAACGCGTATAGAAGATCGAAACGGACAAAAGGTAATATCCCGTTTGAACGAAAAGCTTCTGAAGGAGGTAGCGTTTATTACGGGTGGAGCATATATACATAGCTCAGGAACCGATTTTGGATTAATGACAATTTATAAAGATAAGATCTCTATTATGGATAAAAGGGATATTGGGGGTAAGATGCATAAACAGTATAATGAAAAATTTCAGATCCCACTATTGCTTGCAATTTTTTTGCTTATAATAGAACCGTGTATTAGTAATCGGAGATCATAGTATGCGATTAGGATTTGCTATTGTAGCTGTAGTTTTCTTAACTCATGTTTCTATTGCGCAGGCAAAGGAAGTAGCGCAGTATACAGCTCAGGAAGCCAATATTTTTCACAGCCTTAAGAAGCTAGATAAAGCTATCGAAAAATACGATATAGCGCTCTCTGAGGCATCAGACCCAAGGCTTGTTAGCACGATATATTTTAACAAGGGTACTGTTTTATATAAAATGAAGGAATATAGCAAAGCAATAGACGCTTTCGCAAAAGCTCTCGCAACAGACAAAAAAAGGTTAGAGGCGAAGGCAAGCTATAATTTAGGCAATGCAAAGTACAGGTTGTGTGAATATTTTTTAGAAACTGATATTGACAAGGCCATCGAACTATGTCGTCAGGCGTTGGACTATTATAAATTTTCTATTGAGTCTGGGACTAGGTTGTTTAACGCTGTATATAACTATGAGTATGTTAAGAAGCAGCTTGATTATTTCCTGATTAAAAAGAATTCAGAAGAGAAAAAGAAGGAGAGCCAAAGATATCCCCGCAATAACAAGGCAGGAGAAGAAGGTTCACAGAGCAAGCAGAAAACCCAGGCTCAACAAGACCTTAATAAAGAACGTTCCAAACAACAAA
>CAZDLP010000019.1:12945-16286 GCA_964506565.1 uncultured Planctomycetia bacterium | reverse complement strand
CCTGTGTCGGGCCTGCTGCTACTATAATATTCATGGATTTCATTTCAGGAGAGTTTTTACGAGCCGCGTGATGTCTTCTGTGTCCGCTATGTGGCCCATGCCTTGTGTCCCACACGCAAGATGGCCCTTAACCGGACCGATAAAGCGGTAATTGAGGTTCTTTAATTTTGCTATGTTAGCCTGCAATATCTTATTCGCGTACATCGCCTCGTTCATCGCTGGCGCAAATACTACCTGCCCCTTACAAGCGGCTATGGTACAAGTAAGCAAGTCATCGCAAATGCCACCTGCTACCTTAGATATAATGTTTGATGTAGCAGGCATTACCAGTATTACATCCGCCTTAGCAGCAAGCGAGATATGAACAGGGCTCCAATCGTCTTTTGCGCGAAACATATCCTGAAAGACCTGGTTACCTGAGAGCGTTTGTAGCGTAAGCGGGGTAACAAAATGGTGGGCATCCTGGCTCATGCAAACTATTACTTCTATATTCTTGCGGCGCAGGCAATTTATCGTTTCGCATGTTCTGTACGCCGCAATACCCGCGCACACACCTAGAAGAAGGGTTGTTTTTTTCATCGTGTTTCCTGTTTTACTTATCGCCCTGCGCGTATGTTATCTTGCCTTCGATAATCTCATGCAAGGCTATCAGCAATACGTTCTTTTGTTCCTGTTCTCCAAGTTGTGCCGCACCAGCGTTTAGCTCCAGTGCCCGCATAGAGGCCAAAACAACCAACTTGTACATACTATGCGTCTTATCATACAAACCCTCCAGAGGGATGTTTAACGTCTCCACAATGTCTCTCCTATCTTATTTGTTGCCGTGTAGCGGTAATAATCGACGTAAGTTGGCGCACCGCCTTGTCTATTCTGTCATTTATAACAACATAATCATATATCTTAATAGCCGCTAATTCCTTTTGAGCGACCGCGAGGCGCTTGCGTATCTGCTCTGGCGCGTCCGAGGACCGATTGCGCAATCTTGTTTCAAGCGCTTCCATTGTGGGCGGCAGAATAAATATGAGCACCGCCTGCTTAAACTGACGCTTAATCTGTGCCGCGCCCTGCACGTCAATATTCAGAAGCATGTCCTGTTTTTTTTCTAAAATTTTCTTAACGAGCTTTTTCGGTGTTGCGTAATAGTGCCCGAATACTTTTGCGTGTTCCAGGAACATGCCCTTTGCGAGCTGCTTTTTAAAACCTTGAGCACTAATATAAATATAATCTTTCTTATCTGTTTCTTTGCCGCGCAACTGTCGTGTCGTAACCGAGACAGAACGCACAAGCCCGAGCTTTGTTCTTAACAGCCTGCTACACAATGTAGTCTTACCGCACCCGGAAGGCCCGGATACAACAAAGAGCGTGCCTTTTGCCTTGGTATATCTATCCGCAAAACTAGACAGACTTTGTTTCTGCATCAACTAAACCTCTGTGCGATAGTTTCCGGCTGTACGCTCGCTAGTATAACATGGTCGCTTTCCGTAATAATAACGGCACGTGTCCTACGACCGCTTGTCGCGTCAATTAATTTTTTATTTTGGCGCGCCTCTTCTCTTAATCGCTTTATCGGCGCTGCTTCCGGGGCAACGATCGCTACGATCTTATCCTTAACCACAACATTGTTAAACCCCAGACTGATCAAAGTTATTTGCTTTTTTTTATTCAACATTCTGTACCTGCTCTCGCACCTTTTCTATCTGGCTTTTTATCTTGATTACCTCTTTTGCTATGAAAAAATCATTTGCTTTTGCGCCTATGGTATTCGCCTCACGGTACATCTCCTGCGCCACGAAATCGAGCCTTCTTCCTGCCTCACCGCTGTTTTGCAGAATTTTTCTAAAACCCGCTATGTGTGCGCAAATCCTGTGTATCTCCTCGGTAATGTCGCAATTGCGCGCGAATATCGCTGCTTCCTCCTCGACTCTCTCCGGGCTATGTATTCTCGCGGATCCTGTCAATGCCTTGACGTTCTTTTTGAGCCGTTTTTTATAATCGCATACCACAAGAGGTACTCTTTTTTTAATCTTGCCCAACGCCACCTCAATAGTTTTTACTATTTGGCGTAGATTTTTACCCAGCATTTTGCCTTCTCTGGATTTAGAACGAGTTAGATCCTCGACTGCCGTAACGAGCGACTTGGAGATAAGGGGCCAGAGTTTTTTCGCATCGTCTTCCTGCGGGTGGTAGGATATAACACCGGGCAAAGCGGCTATCTGCTCGAGGCTCACATCACCACTAATACCTAAAAATTTTTGCAGGGCACGGATATTGTTATAATATTGTTTTGCTATTTTTTTATCGATATGGACTTCGTCGCCCTTGCTTACTTTAGACCCATAGCTTAAGAAAAGGGTTAATCTGCCGCGCGAGACACGCTTCTGGAGCAGCTCACGTATCTTGTCCTCAAATATAGTAAGATTCGGCGGCAGCTTACTGACCACTTCAAAAAACTTACAATTCAGACTCTTTATCTCTACATTCGCTGTGCCTAATCTGCTTTCCGAAACACCCTTGCCAAAACCGGTCATACTGCGTAACATATATTGCACCTTTACTTTTTGCTGTAAGTTATATCCGTGGTTAACTGTAAGTATTAAACGGTAAGTTGTAAATTGCGGGTTGGCATCTGTTCCTTATCTGATCATTGATTCTCTGTTCTTACTTCTTCGCAGCCTCAGTCAGCCTCAAAAGGCTTTAGGCCCACGTCTTGCCATGCACTTTTTTCTCGAGCATCTTAGCCGGGTACAGTTCTACGATCACTTCTTCCGGCTCAAACCAAAGCTTAATTTCGCGCTCCGCGTCTTCCTTGTTCGCCGAGGCATGTATGACATTTTCGTAAACACCCTTAGTTGTAATACGGCCGTATTGCCCGCGGATACTTACTGCGTCGGCTTCTTCCGGGTTTGTTGCCCCTGCCAACTGGCGGACCTTGCTTATGGCGCCTTCCCCATAATAAACCATGGCCATAACTTTGCGCTTTTCGTGGAACTCTCCCCTGATATATTGTATCAAGTCTTCGAAAAACGGCTTATCTGCCAATGCCTCATAGTGCTGTTTCGCAAGTTCTGTGCTTACATGCGCTATACGGGCTGCTACGATATCGAGTTTTGTTTCTGACAAACGCGTTAATATGTTGCCTGTTAATGATTTCTTCAGACCATCCGGCTTTATTAATACTAATGTCGCTTCTTCCATAATATACCTTGTGTTTTGCATCTAGTATCTTATTATATGTTCAGAAACAGAAAAGTCAACAAATAAGTTCATGTTAATGTTTTAAGATCTTAACTATTCTATTCAAATCTGTTAACGAGTAATAATCAATTACTATTTTTCCCCGC
>CAZDLP010000019.1:10831-12845 GCA_964506565.1 uncultured Planctomycetia bacterium | reverse complement strand
AACTATTCTATTCAAATCTGTTAACGAGTAATAATCAATTACTATTTTTCCCCGCTTCTTGCCATGCTGGATCTTTACTTTAGTGCCAAAGATAGGCTCGAGCTCATCTTCTACTGCTTTTATATGAAGATCCGGGCTGTGGTGTGCAGGCTGTTTTCTTTGCGGTGCATGCGGCCTCGCCATCTGCTCCACCTCTCTCACTGAAAGGCGCTTGCGTAATATCTTTTCGCATATGTTTAGCTGCTTACGCTGGTCGGATATAGTAAGCAACGCCCTGGCGTGCCCCATTGTGATAGCATCATCTAGTATCAGCTGCTGTATCTGGTCTGGCAAGCTTAGCAACCGCATAATGTTTGTCACAGAAGTTCTGTCCCTGCCTACTGATTGGGCAATCTTCTCCTGCGTAAAACCGAATTCGCTACTCAGGCGCTTATACGCTTTCGCTTCTTCTATCGGGTTTAAATCCTCGCGCTGAATATTTTCTATTAATGCTAGCTCCATCGCATTTACATCATCTACTTCTTTGATTATAACGGGCATCTTCTGCAAATTCAGCCTTTGGGCAGCCCTGAAACGTCGTTCACCGGCTATCAGCTCGTAGCCCTTTTCTGCCTTTCTAACAAGGACAGGTTGCACAATACCTTTTTCTCTTATAGATGCTACAAGCTCGTCTAGTTTTTTGGCTTTAAAGGCAGTGCGCGGCTGAAATCGATTAGGCTTAATCTCCGATATGTCAACAGTGGTTAAGCCCGTTCTCACGCTTGTGGCCAATGCACCTGTGTCATTCTCCTGTGCTTCCGGTATTAATGCCTGCAACCCTTTGCCAAGTGCTTTATGCTTCTCCATTGTCCCCCCTGTCCTCTTCTATTATTTTTAGCGAAGCAGCGTCGTCTTCAACGGCGCTTGGTTCGTCTATTGTTATTTTTTGCTCTACGGCAGAGTCAACACTTTTGTCTTCGCGCGGGGCTGCATTGCTCGGATGTTCTTCTTGCAACTCTAGTGTTGGCAATGTGTTACGATTAATAATCTCTGTAGCAAGCGCCTTATACGCCTCCGCGCCGTTAGAGTGTTTGTCATAAAGCATGACCGGCTTACCATGTCCTGGGGCTTCGCTTAATCTAATAGACCGCGGGATAACCGCATCATATACCTTATCCTTGAAAAAAGCTCTTGCTTCTCCAATCACCTCATTTGTTAATTTTGTGCGGTAGTCAGCCATGGTCAAGACAACACCTTCTGTATCAA
Source organism: uncultured Planctomycetia bacterium (assembly GCA_964506565.1). Lineage (GTDB taxonomy): Bacteria > Omnitrophota > Gorgyraeia > JABMRG01 > JABMRG01 > JAUVHV01. The sequence goes on along the minus strand of CAZDLP010000019.1, from coordinate 11,600 downwards.
GCCTGGGATTAAGATTACTTTGAACGAGTTTTATGGTGTGTAGCAACTGACTCAACCCTTCCATGGCATAGTATTCGCACTGCAAGGGGATTAGAATGGTTTCTGACGCGGTTAACGCATTAATGGTAAGCAAGCCTAAGCTTGGCGGGCAATCTATAATAATGAAATCGTAATCATGTTTTACCGGTAGGATGCTATTCTTCAGCTGTTGTTCTCTATTAAATGCGCTCACTAGTTCAATTTGTGCGCCTGTTAGATGGAGATCTGCGGGCGCCAAAAACATGTTCTGCACTGATGTTTCTATAACAACCTCGTCCAGACGCGTATCACCTATCAGAACATTATATATGCTTTTCTGTATAGATTGCCTGTCGACGCCAGTCCCGCTTGTCGCGTTTGCCTGTGGATCTATATCAACCATAAGCACGCGCTTACCTGCCGCTGCTAAATAAGCTGACAAGTTAATTGATGTCGTGGTCTTCCCTACTCCGCCCTTTTGGTTGCATACTGATATGGTCTTGCCCAACTCTGCCCCTTTTGTTCCACGTGGAACATCGAATAAGCTCGTTTTATATGCTTATGCTTGTATAATACCTGATGCGTGGATTTCTGTCAAGCAAAAAAACCTACTAACTTGTTATTGGTTTTCGGGCCTTTAAAACAACTTCTTGTATAAGTAGCATAAACAAGGTGTTTGTAAACCAGTAAAGCACGAGGCCTGATGGCATGTTGTAAAAAATAAAACCAAACATTACAGGCATAATCGTTG
>CAZDLP010000019.1:0-10731 GCA_964506565.1 uncultured Planctomycetia bacterium | reverse complement strand
AGGCCTGATGGCATGTTGTAAAAAATAAAACCAAACATTACAGGCATAATCGTTGCCATCATTTTTTGCTGCTCTGACACTTCTTTCCCTCCACCTTGCGATATCTTTTGTTGCGCCCACATGGCAATAGCCATTAAGATCGGCAATATATTAATATGGCTACCTATTATGGGCAGTTTTTGTGGGAGCGTAAATGCTGCGTCTGGCCCTGCTAGATCTTTAATCCACAAAAAATGTGCACCGCGTAATGCTACGCTACGCAACAACACCTGATATAAAGACATGAAAATCGGCAACTGCAACAACATCGGCAAGCAGCCTCCTACTGGGTTTATTTTATTCTTCTTATAGAGCCCCATAATCTCTTTATTCATTTTTTGTGGATTATCGCTATAGGCTTTACGTATTTGTTCTGTTTCCGGCTGTATTGCCTGCATTGCTTTCATCGAATGTAAACTTTTTCTGGTAAGGGGCATCATTATTAAGCTTATTGTAAGCGACAGCAATATTATCGATAGCCCGTAATTCCCTGTTATGCGATGAAACATGCGAAGCGCTTTGAACAAAACCTTTGCTACGGGGTGAAAAAAACCATAACTTATGACATTGTTTGCTGATGCACCCAACTCTGAAATGGCATCAATGTCGCTAGGGCCTGCATACTGCACATAGCTACGCGTCGCTACCTGCCCTGGTTCCAATGTCACTGGCATCGAGACTATACTTGACCATATATTCTTCTTTGAACTACTTTTAACTATTGCGCCCTCTTCTTGCTGGTCTGGCTTTAGAACAAACGAGAAATATCTATCGTGTGCTGAAACCCATACAGGCGAACCGGTTACGGTAATCCCATCTGTTATTGTTTTCCCTGAGGGGCGCTTCCGTAGTACTTTACCATCCGCCAATATGTCTGCACCTATGTATCTACTATCTAAATAACCATTGTTTGCCTCGGCCGTTCCCCCATTTAGTGCATACGACATAGTCATCCGTTTTTTGGTTGTGTTGCGGAACATAAGCTCTAAACCTATTATATGTTTAGTTTTATAAAAATTAAATACCTTAATAACCTCCACGCCGCCTAATGTGCTCTTGTATTTTATATGCTTACTATCCTTGCTTACCACGCCCCATTGACGCTTTTGCTCTTTGCTATTTTGTATAGACAGTAAATAAGGCGCTTGCTCTATCGGTCCGCTTAGTCGCGTCGGCGCCCCAGCTGCATCTATATATTGCATTAAGTAAAGTTCTTTAATCGCTGCGCCGTCGTCTGTGAAAACAGCTGTAAATACATCGTTTTCTAAGGTTGTTGTTTTGTCTGTGGCTGCCTTAACTGCAACTGGGCGATCAATCACTTTTTCTATTTCTATTGTGCTACTTGCGATCTTTTCTTGCTCTGGCTGCAGAACCGTATCATTGATATTTTGTGCATGATACGGTTTAACGTGCTTCTTCATATAAGCTTGGTAACCTAAAATTACTAACACTGATAAACCGATCGCCAAGAACAATCTTTTCTCGTTATTCATCATAAGTCCTTTATTTTCAATGTGTTAAATTATGATACGGTTAGGTATGATACGGTTAAGCCTTCTGTTCCTTGTGCTTTCGTGCTGTATTTATTAGGGCAGGTCAATGCCGCCTTTTGCAAAGGGGTTGCAGCGCATAATGCGCCACACTCCGCGCGCAATACCGCCACATAGACCATATCGGTCTAGTGCCAGCAACATATAGTCTGAACAACTCGGGTGGTACTTGCATTGCACGAACTGTCTGCTGCACAAAAAAGTCATTTGATAGAAACGTATTATATGCTTAACAAAAGCGATCATAGTGGATTTATTTAGGTATCTGTTGGCTAAGCCTCGCAAGCTCTTGCCGCATCCCAGCAGAACCGAGTTTTGTTGTAAGCGTTGCCTTAACGACAACCACTACAACATCTTGGTGAACTACAAAACACAGGCGAGCGTGCTGCCTAAACCATTCTTTTACAACCCGCTTATACCAATTGCGTTCTGTTGCCTTTTTGCTAATCCGTTTGCTTACTACCACGCCGAGCCGGTTATGTTTTCTTTGGTTTGGCGCGTAGTAAAGACGTATAAGGTGATCTGCAACGCGATGTCCTTGGCGATATATGCGCCTATAATCGCTAGGACGGATAAGGCGCTTGAATTGCTGGTGCGGCGATGCCTGCCGTGAAGCAGGCAGAGTGAGTATCATGCAGACAAAACTTTCCGGCCCTTTTTTCTTCGTCGCTTAATAACCGCTTGACCACTGCTCGTGCTCATTCGCTCTCTGAATCCGTGCTTGCGTTTTCGCTTCAGATTTGATTTTTGTTTAATATTTTTTTTCATAGTAAAAAAGTATAGCACAAAACCACACTAAGTCAAGTTAAAAACTTTTTTCTTGCAAATGCCATTGTTTCTGTTATAATCATTCCGTTCTACGTTAGGATTGCGCATGCTTATACGATACGCGCCGCACTATCTCTGCAGAAAAGCGGAATATATAGCAGGGCTCTTAACTGAGGCTGTTTGCCGGCGGGAAACAAGAATGCTATTGAGCGCTAAAACGCGCAACATTGTACTTGTTGTTGCCTACACAGCAGGGCGCTGTATGGTCCATGTGAAACTTAAGGTTTAATTATATGACACACGAGTTAGATAGCGCTTGGGCCTCTGTGCTCCAGTGCTTACGCAAACAAATCAGCCCGCAGAGCTATGAAACATGGTTTGCCCCAACAAAGCAAGCGGGAGTAGAAGATAATAGTATTAATGTAGAGGTGCCTAATCAATTTTTTAAAGATTGGCTCCTTGATCACTATATGGAACAGGTTGGTTCCGCTGTACGCGAAATAGGTAAAGAAAAGGTGGGGGTAAACTTTGTTGTAAACGCACGGACTGCGGTAAGCGCACCGTCTGAAGAGCCGCTGAATGATAAGAAAGGTGGCTTTAAGCCGTTTTTCCGTTCTTTTGATAGGCTCGCCCGGCCACAAGACGTTACCTTTAACCAGCGCTACACATTTGACAGTTTTGTAATAGGGGGGTGCAACCGCTTTTCTCATGCTGCGGCGCTTGCTGTCGCTGAAAGCCCTGCCAAGGCATACAACCCTTTGTTTATTTATGGTGGGGTAGGGCTAGGGAAAACGCATTTAATGCAGGCTATAGGGCTGCACTTACTTGCTAAGCAACCGCGCTTAAAGGTTACTTATATTTCTAGTGAAAAATTCACTAATCAGCTTATTAATTCAATACAGAACCGGACCGCCCAAAAATTTAAAGACAAATATAGAAACCAGGACGTTTTACTTATAGACGACATACATTTTATCTCAGGCAAGGAGGCTACGCAGGAAGAGTTTTTTCACACATTTAACGCGCTTTATGATGCGCATAAACAGATTGTTTTTTCCAGTGACAAATCTCCTAAAGAGATGCCTACTATGGAAAAAAGGCTTGTTTCTCGTTTTGAGTGGGGTCTTGTTACCGACATGCAACCACCTGATGTGGAAACGCGCGTGGCCATATTAAAGAAAAAACTTGAAAAAGAGTCGGTTGCCGTTCCTATGGACGTGATCTCTTATATCGCGGATAATGTTACAGCTAATATTCGCGAATTAGAGGGGGCCCTTATTAGGGTAATCGCTTACTCGTCCTTGGTTAGCCATAAAATAGATCTGTCTATTGCTCGCGATGTTTTAAAAGAGATTATTGTTGAAAACACAACAAATGTTAATGTTGAGCGCATCCAGTCTGTTGTAGCGGATTTTTTTGGTATCGGTAGCAATGATATGAGGATTAGAAAGCGCACGAAGAAGGTAGCTTACCCAAGACAAATTGCGATGTTTTTATCAAGAGAGATGACGAAACTGCCTCTCGTAGAAATAGGGGGCCTGTTTGGTGGCAGGGATCATTCCACTATAATTCACGCGTGCGACAAGATAGAAGAAGATATTAAAAAGAATCCACACTTTAAGAGTGTAGTAGAAAATATTATAACTAAAATACGCTCCTCTAGTTAAGGAGTTATCAACTTTTCCACATTGGTTATTACTATTACTAATTTAAAATAAGATTTATTAATTATAATAAGGGGTGTTGATATGAGGATAAGTGTAAAAAAAGAAGATCTTGTTTTTGGGATACAAGCGGTAATTGGCGCGATAACCCAGAAAAACACTTTACCCATATTATCAAACTTTTTGTTAGAAACAGACAATAATAATATAAAAATCACAGCGACAGATTTAGACATAGGCATAACAGCGACAATACAAGCAAAGGTACAGGAAGAAGGGGCAGTAACAGTGCTCGCAAAGCGTTTTGCGGATATAATCAAAGAACTACCAAATAACGAAATAGAAATAACAGCCAAAAAAAACAACACAATAATAATAAAAGCAGACACTGCAACATTTAAAATATTAACTACACCAAAAGATGAGTTTCCACAACTACCTAAACCGAATACTATAGAAGAAATTATAATAAAACAAGAAGACTTAAAGCAGATGCTTTTAGCGACAACATACGCGATGAGCAGAGACGAAACAAGGTACGTATTAAACGGCATATGTTGTGTTATAGAAAAAAAACATATAAAATTAATTGCTACAGACGGAAGGCGGTTGGCAATAGTAAAACATAAACAAGAAACAAACACACAAGAGGAAAAAAAATATATAATACCAACAAAAACAACACAAGAACTTTTAAAAAACCTAAATGACACAGAAGAAGCAAAAATTCAATTTTCTAAAAACCAAGTAGCCTTTTATCTGAGTAATATACATATTGTTTCACGGCTTGTGGAAGGGGAATTTCCGGATTACAAACAAGCAATTCCAAAAGAAATAGAAAAAAAACTAACGATAGAGCGAAGCAAACTAATTCCCGCAATAAAAAGAGCAGGACTGCTTACAACACCGGAATCACAGGCAATAAAACTGCAGCTTACGAAAAACAAATTAGTGGTTTCAAAGACAACGCCGGAAATAGGAGAAACAAAAGAGGAGATAATTGTAAAATATACAGGCGACGACTTGTTAATAGGTTTTAACCCAACATATCTACAGGAAGCATTAAAAAGCATTAAACAGGATACGATAGAGATAGAATTAACAGGACCGGAAAAACCAGGGGTTATAAGGATAGACGACACATACATCTATATAGTATTACCAATGCAAATAACATAAACAATGGAAAAAAAAGCCCCAACGTTACTTAAAGAGATATTAAAGACAGCGATTAAACAAGCAGAGGAGCAAAAAAAAGGCCTTTTAACAGAGGAAGAGGTGCAGGCGGCATGGCTTGACGCGGCGGGGGAAAACGCGGCGAAACACACAAAACCAAAAAAAATGACAAAAACAACACTTGTAATAGATGTAGATAGCCCAACATGGATTTATCAATTAAATATTAATAAAAGCAAAATAGAAAAAAGATTAAACAGGTATTTTAAAAACAAAAAACCAATAACAATAAAATTCAGAGCCGGCGAGTGTTAACAAATACAAAAGAATAGGGGAAATAGAGTGGTAGATAAGCCCAAAAATACAAAAGACATAAAAAAACAGAAAACACCATCACGAGCAGAACAACCGCAAAGCACAAAACTGGCATCGCTTGCAAAGCCAGTAGAAAAAGAAACACAATATAACGCAAACAAGATACAGGTGTTAGAGGGCATGGAGGCGGTGCGCCGCAGACCGGCTATGTATATCGGCGACACGAGCGCGCGAGGCTTACATCACCTTGTTTATGAGGTTACAGATAATAGTATAGATGAAGCGATGGCGGGTCATTGTAGCAACATAAATGTTATTATACACGCGGACAATAGCGTTACTGTGGTCGACGACGGAAGAGGCATCCCGGTAGATATGCACAAAACGCAAAAAAAGCCCGCAGTAGAGGTTGTTTTAACCACGTTACACGCGGGAGGAAAGTTTGATCACCGGATGTATAAAGTTTCTGGTGGCTTGCATGGAGTAGGCGTTAGCGTGGTAAACGCTTTGTCAGAATGGCTTGAGGTTGAGGTTCGCAGAGATGGGGAAGTTTACCATCAGCGCTATAAAAGGGGCCGCGCAGCCACAAAACTTACAGTAGTGGGCAAGACGCAGAAGACGGGAACAAAAGTAACATTTAAGCCTGACTCGGAAATATTTACCGGTAGCACAGAATTTACTTTTGAGACACTTGCTACGCGCATGAGAGAGCTGGCCTTTTTAAATAAGGGTATTAAGATAGTTCTTACAGACGAAAACAAAGAAAAAGAGGCTGAGTTTAAGTTTGAAGGCGGCATAGTTTCATTTGTAGAGCACATGAATAAGAACAAAAACCCATTACATAAAAAGCCAGTATACTTCCTGCACGAAAAAGACAACGTCGCGGTGGAGGTTGCTATGCAATATAACGATAGCTATGCTGAGACAATATACACGTTCGCGAACAATATTAACACCATTGAAGGCGGCACGCACTTGAGTGGTTTTAAATCAGCCTTGACAAGAGTAGCAAACCAATATTGCAAAAACAAGAAGCTATTAAAAGATAAGGATGCCACCCTTTCAGGGGATGATATAAGAGAAGGCATAGCCGCGGTAGTAAGCGTGAAGATACAAAACCCGCAATTTGAAGGACAAACAAAAACAAAACTTGGTAACGCGGACGTAGAAGGTATCGTAGCGTCCATGGTCAATGAGTCGCTAGGGAACTTTTTTGAAGAGACCCCGGCAATAGCTAAAAAGATCGTCGAGAAAGCGATAGTCGCTGCAAGGGCGCGCGAAGCAGCGCGAAAAGCCCGTGATCTTACACGAAGAAAAGGCGCGTTAGAAATGTCTAGCTTGCCTGGCAAGCTATCCGATTGCTCAGAGCGCGATGCGGCATTATGCGAAGTATACCTTGTAGAGGGTGAAAGCGCGGGTGGCTCTGCCAGACAAGGCAGGGATAGGCGCTTCCAGGCGATCCTCCCATTGAAAGGCAAGATTTTAAATGTTGAAAAGGCTAGGCTTGACAGGGTCTTAGCAAGCGAGGAGATTAGAACAATTATTACAGCTTTGGGTTGCGGTATAGGAGAAGCATTTAACAGTGAAAAACTACGTTATCATAAGATTATATTAATGGCAGACGCGGATGTCGACGGATCTCATATACGCACCCTATTGCTTACGTTGTTTTACAGGCAAATGCCAAAATTAATAGAAGAAGGCAGGATATATATCGCCCAACCCCCGTTATATAAAATTAAGCGCGGCAAACGGGAAGAATATATCCAGACAGAAGAAGAGATGAACGCGCTATTGCTCGATATTGGTGTAGAGGACACCACGTTGCTTAAGATAAAACCTAAAAAGGAGTTTTCTAATAAACAGCTCAGAGACATAATAGGGGCACTAACAAAGCTGGAAAGGCTGGGCAAGGCAATTGATAGAAGGGGAGTAAAATTCCATAAATACTTATGTTTGCGCCACGCAAAAACCAAAAAACTCCCTGTTTTTATGGTGAAAGTGGAGGGTGAGGCCCAATTTGTATACTCAGACGATGAGCTTGCCAAGCTTGTAAAAACACAGGAAAAGCAGCTCGGGGAAGACTTGCAGATACATGATGAAACGGATAAGGGCGTGCAGACAGCGAAAGAGATAGATGTGGTAGAGTTTTTTGAAGCGGAAGAGATAGATAAGGTTTGCGTGTTTTTTGATAAGCTAGGTCTTTCATTGGCAGAAGTCTATGACCCACACGACACAAATCAACTAAGTGCCGGAGAAAACCAGAGCAGAGCGACGCGGCACGAAAAGAAGGCCCCGTTGTTTAAATTGCAGGCAGACGGAGAAACACTGGAAGTCTTTAGCCTGAAGGCGCTATTGCACGCGATACACGCACGGGCAAAGAAGGGTATGTATTTGCAGCGGTACAAAGGTCTTGGAGAGATGAACCCGGAGCAGCTTTGGACAACAACGATGGATCCGGCAAGACGAACGCTGTTAAACGTTGTTTTAGAAGATGCGGTTAAGGCAGATGAGATGTTTACAGTGCTCATGGGTGACGCGGTAGAGCCGCGTAGAGAGTTTATAGAGAAGCACGCGAGAGAGGTCACAAACCTTGACACGTAGCATATAATATGGACACAAGCCCTTTAAGCGGCTTGGCCAGGCGTCATATGACGCAACACGTAAAACACGATAACAATATAAGGATTTCGATATATGTATACGCACGGTGAAACAATAACAAAGAGATACGTAGAAGCAGAGATTAAAGAGTCCTATATTAATTACGCGATGAGCGTGATTGTAGGGCGGGCGCTCCCTGATGCGCGAGACGGACTAAAGCCCGTGCAACGCAGAATTCTTTATACAATGCATGGCCTAGCCCTGCAACATAGCAAGCCGTATAAGAAAAGCGCGCGTATAGTCGGTGACTGTTTGGGTCGATACCACCCTCACGGGGACTCTTCTATCTATGATGCCTTAGTGCGCATGGTGCAGGATTTTTCCTTGCGTTATCCACTGGTGGACGGCCAGGGCAACTGGGGATCGGTAGACGGCGATCCCGCGGCAGCTATGAGATACACAGAAGCGCGCATGGCGTCTATTTCTGATGAGCTCTTAACAGACATTGAAAAAGACACAATAGATTTTGCCCCTAATTTCGACGGTTCTTTAAAAGAGCCTGTTCTCTTGCCTTCTGCGTTACCTACGTTGCTTGTAAACGGTTGTAGCGGTATCGCGGTAGGGATGGCAACAAATATGCCACCACACAACCTAAGCGAAATCGCAAGTGCGGTTATGCGGATTATCGATGAACCAACCATACAGGTAAAGGATCTTTTAAAGATAGTTAAGGGCCCGGACTTTCCGACAGGGGCGACTATTTGCGGGAAAAGCGGTATAAAGAGTGCTTATACGACAGGACGCGGAAGAATCAAGCTACACGCACGCGCGCAGATAGAAGAGCAGAAGAATGGCAAGTCGTCGATTATTATTACAGAGCTACCGTATCAGGCGAACAAGTCCAATCTTATCGAGTCTATAGCGAAACTCGTAACAGATAAAAAGATAGACGGTATCTCGGATATCAGGGACGAATCTGATAAAGACGGCATCCGCGTTGTAGTCGAGTTGAAGCGCGACAGGCCCGCTCAAGTGGTGCTGAACCAGCTTTACAAGCACACGCAGCTTTCATCGACATTTGGCATTATTATGCTTGCGTTGGTGAATAACCAGCCGCGCGTGTTGACCCTCAGGCAGCTGTTAGACATATATATTGACCACAGAAAAGAGATCATAACAAGGCGTACACGTTTTTTATTGAGAAAAGCGCAGGAGAGAGCTCATATAGTAGAGGGGCTGAAAATAGCGCTTAAACATATTGACAAGATTATTCAGACAATAAAGCAGTCCAAGGATACGCAATCCGCTAAAAAGGCCCTTATAAAAAACTTTGACTTAAGCGAAATACAGGCTCAATCCATATTAGAGATGCAATTACAGCGCCTTACTGCGTTGGAGCGCACAAAACTAGAAGCGGAGTACCTCGAGTTGCTGAAAAAGATAGAGCTCTACGAATCTATACTTACTAGCAGCAAGAAGGTGCTCAAGCTCATAAAAGACGAGTTAATAGAGTTGCAGAAAAAATACGGCGACGAACGCAGGACAGATATCGTGGGGGAGGTTGAAGACCTGCAGATCGAAGACATGATAGCGGAAGAAGACGTCGTGATTACAGTAAGCCACGGAGGTTACATCAAGAGATTGCCTGTTAGCTCTTACCGTAAGCAAAAACGAGGCGGGCAGGGCGTGATGGGTGCGGAGCTTAAGGACGAAGATTTTATAGAGCACTTGTTTATCGCGACAACGCATGAGCACATATTGTTTTTTAGCGATAAGGGAAAAGTGTTTTGGCTTAAGGTTCATGAAATACCGCAGGCAGCGCGTACATCCAAAGGCAAGGCGTTAGTGAACTTGCTCCAGCTTATGCCCGGAGAGAGGATAAGCGCGTTCATGCGAGTCAAGGAATTCGATAAGGGCGGGGCGCTGGTTATGGCTACAGCAAAGGGCATTATCAAAAAAACAGAACTTGCTGCATATGCAAACCCGCGTAAGGGCGGGATTATCGGTATTACTATAGATGCGGATGACAGCCTTATCGAGGTTGCTCTTACAGATGATGATCAGGATGTAATTCTCGCTACGCGTGAAGGAAAAGCCATACGTTTTAAAGCAAAAGACATTCGCAGTATGGGGCGTGCCGCACGCGGGGTTAAGGGCATCTCTTTGAGCAAAAAGGACAACGTAATAGGCATGGTAGTAGCACGTGATGATGCGACTTTACTGACAGCATCAGAGAAGGGCTTCGGAAAACGCACTTTGGTAGAAGAATATAGATTGCAATCACGCGGAGGGAAAGGTATAATTAATCTTAAGACTTCATCAAAAATAGGTTGCGCGATCGGCCTGAAAATGGTGACAGATAGAGACGAGCTGATGATTATTACGGAGAGCGGCACCATAGTTCGCGTGGCGGTGAAGGGCATACGTATAAGCGGCCGCTCAACACAAGGGGTAAAGATGATTGCACTAAAAACCTCTAAAGACAGTGTTTCAGCCGTTGCTCTGGTCGCGGTAGGAGAATAAACAGAAACGGTTTTAACAGCGCCGTATATAACGTTTCAGTGGCCCCATCGTCTAGCGGTCTAGGACAACGGCTTTTCGAGCCGTTTACGCGG
>CAZDLP010000018.1:0-17268 GCA_964506565.1 uncultured Planctomycetia bacterium | reverse complement strand
CTTTTAACCGATAGGCTAAAAGATATTCATGGATTGGATAGCTGTGTAGACATCTTCAACGCTAATAGCTCTAAGGCAGGCAAAGCTTCTCTTGCAGTTATGTGCAAGACATATACCTTCACAACCTACATCCTTGTGGATTACTGTATCTTTTTCACCGAGAGGCCCCCATCTCAAAGGGCTTAACCCCGGCTGATTTCTACCAAATATATCAAGAACAGGCGTGCCTACCGCTACCGCGATATGGACAGGGCCACTATCATTTGATATAAATAGCGCGGATCTCTTCAACAGGGCCGCCAGTTCTTTTAGGTCTAATCCTTCTCTTAAAAAAATAGCTCCTTTCTGCATGAATCTCTTAACGCTATCCACGCAAAAGAGGTCTCTCTGGTCCCCTCCGCTGATTACAGCCATCTTGACATTCTTCTTTTCTATAAGCGCATCTGCAAGTTTCGCAAATCTCTCGGATAACCATATCTTGGAAACACAGCTTGCCCCCGGATGCAAGACAACGAGCGTATCCTTTGCTGTTACGCCATGGTTGGTAAGTATCTGCTCAATCCTTAACGTGGCCTTATCATCTAAAGCCACAAAAAGCTCTTTTTCCCGCGAGTTTATGCCTAAGGCTTTTAGCAAATCTAGGGTGTAATCGCGTTCATGTTTTTTACCTTCATGTTTGATATTTTTTATTCTATCTGTCAGCAGAAAACTTAACTTACTATCATAGCCTACCCTTCTTGGTATATCCGCTATGTAGGCTATTATGTGCATCCTGTTAGTGGGGTGGAATATAATCGCTCTATCAAATCTGGCCCTTCTTAAACGTAATCCAAAACATAGAGTAGCCAGTGCTGACTTATGCGAGCCGAACTTATCATAAGTAATGACCTCGTCTATATAAGGATTGCCCTCTACCAGCAACTTTCCATAAGGCCTTACTATCATGGCTATATGAGCATCCGGATACGCCTCACGTACCGCTTTTATGGCAGGGGTGGTAAGTACCAGGTCCCCGAGCCTATCTGTGCGCGCCAGCAATATTTTCATTTTTCCTGAATTACGCATAAATCCTGCCTATTGTAATAGTATTCTATATACCGCGTTTAGTACGTCCTCGCTCGATATCTGCTTCATGCACTTTAAATCAAATTCACATACAGCCTGCTCGCATGGTGAGCAGGAGATATTTTTTCTCAGAACAATGCTCCCTGGTGAAATAGGCCCGTATTTTTCCGGGTCTGTCGGGCCGAATATAGCTATAACCGGCAGATCAACGGAACCGGCGATATGAAGAGGGGCTGAATCATTCGTTATGAGTAATTTTGATAATGATAAAAAATAAGCAAGTTCTCGCAGATTAAAAGAGCCGCTTAGATCATAGGCATTGCCAGCGCTCTTGGCGATAATATTATCGCTTATAGCCTTATCGGTATTATCACCTATAATAGCTACTCTAATATTTTTTTCTTTGCTTAAATGCAGGCATACATCGATAAAACCATCTACCTTCCACCGCTTCATATGGCTCTTAGCGCCTGGAGCGATGGCGATTATCCTATCTTCAGGCACTATACCTTTTCTGTTTAATATGGAATTCACATTCAATCGATCATCACGATTAAAAAGTAAAGGAAACGGCGCATCCGCTATAGGGATACCCATAGCGCTTAATATATTCAGGTGTTTACGTTTTCTGTGAATTTCCCGATCAGGACTTTTAAATATAGGCGTTCTATATCTAGCTCCGGCAAGTATGGGAAAAAGGCTATGGCGCATATCAACCGCCATATCAAATGCCATGGACCTAAGCTTCAGAATAAGTTTTAATTTGTCAAGAAGAGTTGCGCGTTTATTATACACCAATATATCTGATACAGAAGGGTCTGCCCTAAGGATCTCTCCGGCTTCAGAGCCCGCGAGTACAGTAATAGATGCTTTCGGAAACTCCTTCTTTAACACTCCAAAAACAGGTAATGTCAGGACCAGGTCACCTATATTGGTTAATGTTATAAAAAGGATCTTATTTATGCCTGCTTTTTCTATCTTCAATTTTGCGTTATCCTTCCAATAGCCTTTACTACATCATTAACAGCTATAGACTTCATACATCTGTAATCATCGCATACTACGTAACAGGGGATAGCGCAATCAGATATTTTTTTCAAGACATGATAATCTCCGTGCCCATAAGGGCCTGTTATATCCGACGAGGTAGGCCCAAAGAGTGCTATTGTGGGGGCCTTTTGACTTATAGCTATATGCATTGGGCCGGAATCATTTGCCACAACAACCTTTGCTCTCCGCATAATCGCGGCCAATTCTTTAAGCGTTGTTTTACCGCATAGATCAATTACCATAGAGCTACTCATGCGTATTATCTCTTCTGCCAGATCCTTATCTTTTGTGGCACCTGTAAGTAATATCTTCTTGGCGTATATCGCTGTCAATTCCCTACAAAGATTTGCGTAACTCTTGCTGGGCCATCTTTTAGCAAGCCAGTTACCCCCCGGATTTATGACAAAAAATTCATCATCTATACCGATACCAGCTTTATCAAGTATCTTTTTAGACTCCAAAACAGAGCACTCGGGTATATTAAACTGATAATCCTTATTATCGGTATCCGCGCCTAATGCCCTTGTAATATTTAAAAAATACTCCACCCTATGGGGTTGGGCAACAGGTGGCTTGACTGAATCAGTAAGCAGGCATGCGCGTTTTCTTGTATAGTAACCTACACGACGCGGTATACCGGAAAGATAGGCTATTAAAACCCTGCTCATTGAACGGTGAAAAGATACAAGTATATCGAATTTATATTTTCTTAGATTAAAGATAAATGATATCTTTGCCAATATACCCTTATGTGAGCCTCTCTCATCAAAGATTATAAGCTTATTGATATCAGAATTATCTTCAAGCATCTCCACGCAGCGTGGATGTACCATGCATGCGATAAACGCGTCAGAGTTATTCTCTCTTAGGGCCCTTATCGCAGGCGTTGTAAAGAGAATATCCCCCAACCAGTTCGGCTCTATAATAAGTATTCTTTTCATATCATCTCACAAATATGTAATGACTGATTACAATATAATCCATGTGAACTCTTACGGTTCCTGCCTTCTGCCTTCGCAGCACCGGTATTTTTGCCATAAATTTAAATCCGTGGCAAAAAAATCCAATGTGCTGCTAAAGGCAGAGCCAGAAACCTATTATCGGCTAAGCTCTTTTTCAATCATCATCACGGTGCTCTTTTATCCACGTATAAAAGCCACTTGTCTCTATCCAAAAGACGAAAAGGTTATCAGATGTTCTCGATATACGCAATCTCTTAATCGCGTATATATCATCATCCGGATAATCCTTACCCGGATTAGTAGCGCACGCGCCGTCATATCCGGCATCAATAGCTATCTGCCTGATATGTTCATTGAAACCACCACTGCAATAAGCGATAAAATCTCCTGCTTGCGGTATTCTTTTCTTGAGCATACGCCTTGAATCATATATCTCCCTCTTAAGCCGTGTCTCATCCTTAATATCAGGGAGATAGCACTCTGACAACGTATGACTACCTATCTGAATATTATGCTTAGCCATCTCCTTTATCTGCGGCCATGTAAGATAGCCTTCTCTGCCTATCTTATTTAAGACCACAAAAATAGCTGCGGGGATATTATACTCTTTCAATACGCCAAAGGCATTAGTGTAATTATTTTCATAACCGTCATCAAAGGTAATAGCCACTGTCTTGTAAGGTATAGACTTACCCGACTCCCGCAGTTGCTTAATCTCATCAAGTGAAATTATATTATACTTATTTTTTACCAGAAACTCCATCTGCCTTCTAAAACTTTTCGGCGATACACTAATTTTTGATTCCTTCCAATTATCATCAATATTATGATACATAAGAACAGGTACCACATAGCCTGAACGCAATATTAAACTGAATACCAGCAATACTAATATCAAAAGTGCCGCTAAAAAATAAACTGACTTTCTTTTAAGCATGCGTAAGACCTTATTTAACCTTTCCTTGGCACAATAGCCTTATGATAAACATCTAATATCCCCTTCGCCATCAACTCTACTGTAAATCTCTTCTCTACGATACTCCTTGAGAGCTCGCCCATCTTTTTCGCTTTCTCTTTGTTAGAAAGGATGTCAATAATCGCGTTGCTGAGCGCTTTTTCATCCCCGGAAGGAACTAACAGGCCATTAGAGTTGTGCTGTATCAGTGTGTATATACCGCCAACATCCGATGCTGCGACAGGAAGCCTCATTGCCATCGCCTCTAAGATTGAGAGTCCTAACCCTTCCTGTAATGACGGGTGGCAAAAGACATCGATAACAGAGAGTGGTATAGCCGTATCCCTACATCCGGGGTGAAACTTAACTCTCTCTCCTATGCCTAATGCCTCTGCCTGAGCTATTAAACCTTCCTTATATCTTTGCGGGCCATCACCTATAATAAGCAATTGAATATTCGGCATCTTTTTCAAAGCGATAGCAAACGCGCCGAGGAGATGCTTATGCCCTTTAACACTTGAAAGACGTGATATTATACCTATAACAGGTGAGTCACCTAACCCATATTCTTTTTTTATATGGAGCCTATCCTCAGAAGATACCAACCTGTTAAATCTACTAAGCTCAATACCATTGCAAACAACGTCGATCCTTTCCTTGGGAAGCTTAAAATCATACACAAGGTGCTGACGGACAGCATCACTTATCGCTATTGTCCGCATACCCCAACAGGGCAGCATCCTCCTAAAAAGCCTTCTCTTAAAAAACCCATGGCATGTTGTTACAAACGCTGTTTTACCTTTTCCTGAAAGCATGTACGCGATAATCTGAGTAACTCTTGTTTGCGCATGTATGATATCTATGGATTTATCTCTTATAACAGGCAGGAGCTTAAGATACGAGACAAAAGTATGAAATCCGATATCAGCGCTTGTATTAACCGGTATATCTATATGCGTTATGCCTTTCTGCTTTATATCCTCAGCAAGTTCGCCACCGCTTGAAGCAATAATAACCTCATTACCCAGCGCCTTAAGCTGTACTGCTAAAGAGGTAGTATATATACCTATGCCCCCTAAATTTAAATGCGTAGCTAATAATAATATCTTCATAATTTAGTCTTAAGCAGTTCTCCGACAGCGGCAGCAACCTCTTCAGGAGTAATCTTTTCCATGCAAATCGGATTACTGCATTTTGGCTTATAACAAGGCGAACACTTTAGCTTCTTATGTATGACCCGGTATTTACCATTAGGCTGCAGGTGCCTCTTGGGGCTAGTAGGGCCGAATAAAGCGACAAATGGAACCCCGCATAAAGTAGCTATGTGCATAGGCGCTGAATCAGAAGTGATAAAGACCTGACATTTTTTAATCACAGCCGCAAGCTGCATAACACTGGTCCTTCCCGTAATATCAAACGGCTTGCTGCGCGTAAGCATAAGAACCCTCTTCGCGTATAATGAATCCTCTTTAGCACCTGTTATAATTATTCTTATTTTGCTTTGAGCAAGCAAGTCGCATAATTTTGCGAGCCTTTCCGCTGGCCATCTCTTTGTCTCCCATTTCTGGCTCGCGCTAAGGCTTATTCCAATCAAAGCTTCTGATCTTCCTATCCAACTCTCACTTATTAGCTTATCGGCATATTTTAACTCTTGCTCGGATATCATTAGCGATGGCAATTCAGGGGGTGAATCTATGCCAAGTTGCTTTAAAAGCCTGAATTGATGCTCAATAGGCGGCATATTCATTCGCGCTCCGTCTACACCCTCTGTTAATAAGAAATCGAGATTACCGCTTTTATAGCCAAGCCTGCGTTGCGTAAACGATAGAAATGATATAATATGGCTCTTCTTATTATTCTGTAAATCACAGATTAGATCGAAAGACGATCTTCTTAATTCAGATGAAACATCCAACAATGTTGCGATACCTTCGATACCGCTTACGCGTCTGAAGATAAAAAACTCTTTTATATATGGGTAACGTTTCACAAGCTCAAGGCCTTCTCTACTCGTAAGCAGGCTTATATGCGCTCTTGGGAATTTATCCTTTATCGCTTTAAGTGCGGGCAGGGATAAAACTATATCCCCCAACGCGCTCCACTTAATTATTAAGATTCTGTAGGAATCGAGCGCCTCGCTATAAACCTTAACGGTTTTTTTATACATATTGGCCAATGTAAAATTTTTCTCTACACTGGATCTTGCCTTCAAAGATAATCTCTGCCTCAAGCCATTATCCCTTAAAACCCTGATAATCGCCTCTGAAAGCCCACTCCAGTCTCTTGGAGCAACCAATATGCCATTCTCACCATCCTTTATAAGGTCAACTATTCCGCCTATTCTACTGGCAATTACCGGCACACCTGATGCCTGAGCCTCAATTATTACCCGGCCAAATGTCTCCTCCCCTATAGAGGGCATTACCAGAAGATCAAGGTCCTTCATCTTTTCCGGTACATTATGGCAAACACCTAAAAAACTTATGTACTTGGTAAGCGAGAGACGTCTTATAAGAACCTCGAGTTCCTGTCTATATTTAGGCTTTGATGCAGGAGCGTCTCCGATAATCAGTATCTTTATATTAGGCATCAACCTAACAACCTTTGATATTGCCCTGATAAAGTAAATATGCCCTTTTATCGGCGTAATGCGGCCCACAACGCCTATGGTATACTCTTTTTTTGACATTGATACATCCGGCTTGATATACGTAAATCTTTCCAGATCAACGCCCCTGGGTATAAGCCGTATCCTCTCTCGCGGAACGCCAAAGCCCTTAATCATATGACGCGCTACTACGTTGCTCGCGACTATTACAAACCTGGACCATCCCATTACCCTGCTAAAGAAGTGTTTTGAATAATGACCATGGCAGGTAGTTATAAATGGAACCCCTGCAGAACGGGCGGCAAAAAAAGCCGAGAGCGCCGGAACCCTGCTACGTGCGTGGACAATATCTATATCTTCTTTTTTGATTATGTCTTTTATACTGCCTATCATACTAATAATCGTAAAAGGGTTCTTTTCGTGAACAGGTAGGGCATAATGCTTAGCACCACAGGCTGCCAGTTCATCCAAGAGCTTTCCTCCGTTGGAGATCACGACAGCTTTGTGCCCCTGCAATATAAGCTCTTTCGCGAGATCAATAGTACCTGTCTCAACTCCACCGCTTCCAAGTTCTGGTAATACTTGTAGTATATTCATAATTTAACTCTACGTTCTACGTTATTGCGTTTAGAATTTATCCAGCATCCAGCATCTAACATCCAGCATCCAGCATCTAGCATCCAGCATCTAATCAGAGCATCTTCTCCAGCGCCTCTTCTACCTGAGAGGAATTATTTAAAATTGCCTGCTTCTTGGCTTTACTAAATACATCTGAAACTGAATCATAAACATTCCGGCTTGCCGCTATATCTATAAAACCATTATGATGCAAATCATCTAAAAATCTTATATGCCTTTTATCTTTGTAATCGCCTTGGGTGAAAACGATTGTATGGCTATCACTTGATGCCGCCTCAGATACCATGGATATCGATTCTTCAGATACAAGAACGGCATCCGCTAGCCCAAGAATGGACTCTACTGCACCTTCTCTATTTTCTTCATTAGCTATAACGAGAAGCCTGCATCTCTCTTTCTGCGAAAACTTCACCCTTAAGAGGTCGTCTATGCGCCTTGGTGTACGCCGTGACGTACTAATCAGTATCTCCGCGTCATATTCATCGGCAATCTTAAGAAGATTATCCGCGATATCCCCTATTACCTTGTGATCCATTTTGAAGTTCTTAGTATCTCCTCCGAGCAAGAGACCTATTCTTCGCTTCTTTAGTATTCCTAGCTCATCTTTAAGCTTATCAGCATAGAAGTCAAGGCTTTTGCTATCAATAAGGCTTAAAGCGCCATTTGTGATAACTACATTTTTCGATATTTTAGGCTTATCATGCTTAGGCAATATAGCGAGATTAAATTTATTCAGTGTAATAAGCGAAGGCTTCATAATAACAATGGATTTCGCGTTATTCTCTTTAGATAAGAATATGTTAACCGCGGCGGTTGAAGAACCACATGAGATTACAATATCAGCGTAACTTCTCATAAGGGCCTCATAAGAAGATTCTTTAAGATTAATAGCCAGGCATCTCATGCAACCCTGACAACGCGCGTTAGACAGATTACTGCAGACAGATAAGGGTTGCCTCAAAAAAGCATTCTTATAATCCACATCTATGATCTTTACCCTTATATCCTCTTGCGCGTAACCTCTTCTTTCCCAAAGGCTCCTTATCACTTTTAAAACAGCTTCTGACTGACGCAGATGCCCTGTTCTTTTGTCGTTAAGGATAATAACATTCCTTACCGGTGTAGACTTCCATCGCCTATGTTGCCAGAGCCATTGATCCGGATATTTTCTTATCATGCGTTCCAATGTAGACGCGTACTGCCTGAAACCATCAGCTACCGCTTCCTTCTTATCTATATCTTCACGCAGCTTGATCGGATTAAACATAATAAATCTTATAAATGGGCCCTTCTCTCTTATCGCGAAACCGGGCACTATAACAGCGCCTGTCTTCAACGCCATCTCCATAACCCCATTGTTCCATGACGCAGGCCTTGAAAAGAGATCCGTGAATACACCCTTCTTTCCCGCGTCCTGATCAACGAGCATACCTACTATACCGTTTGAACGCAATGTTCTCAGGGCCTCCTTTACAGCAGGGCCTTTCATGATAATTTTACAACCGTGCAACTGCCTATAATTATTTAGGAGTTCGTTTAGATGGTAGGGTTTTTGCTCTCGTGCTATCCCCTTATAAGCCAAACCTTTATAAGGCATCGCAACATGCGATATCTCCCATGTGCCGAAGTGCGCAGTCAAAAAGATAAGGCCCTTCTGGTTTTTAAGAACCTCTTTGGCTATATCAAAATTCTCAAATTTAATATAGCGCTCTATATAGCGATTATCTATCTTAGGCAAAAGGAATAGATCTACAATGCCTTGACCTATATTAGCGTATGTTCTACGCAATATTCTCTTAAGCTCTTTTGGCTTATAATCTTCTGCCAATGCTGACTTAAGATTCGCGTAAGCTATCCTGTAACGCTTGGGGCTTACTATACTAAAAAATACCCCTAGTCTTCTAGCGATAAAAAGCGCCAGTTTTACCGGCATAGCTCTAAAAAAACAGGAGACCGCCTTAGCCAGATAATAGAGTAGATAATCGCCTGTAGAAAATTCCATTCTCTTTCACCCTTACTTCAATCTTTAGTATGAACAGATCCACCCCATTAAGAGAGGGTGGCTTTATTATGCTTTTTAGTTTTATCCAATCCTTCTCAGTGGTTACTATCACATCAACATTATTATTTTTAACAACCTCTTTAATCTTATCCATATCAGTTCCAAGATACTTATGGTGATCCATATACGAAAGTCTAGATACTACCGAAACGTTGAGTCGCTTCAATGTAACGAAAAAAGAATCATTATCCGCTAAACCGGATATCGCGCAGGCCCTTTTTCCATTTAAGGAATCAATCGGTTCTTTATCACCTGAAACTGTATAAAAACATACCGGTTCATGAATAGCCTCAAATATATCAATGCCACTTGCCACGCCTCGAATAAGAGATTTAATACTGGAAAGCCTCTCTTTGTCAACAAGATCTGATTTTGTTATTACCACCATGTCAGCGCGTTTTAAGGAATCTAAGGGCTCTCTTAATATGCCTGCGGGAATAAGAAAACCACTACCGATCGGATCTGTCGCATTTATAGTTACTATATTCGCGTCCCTTTTTATACGAAAATGCTGGAAACCGTCATCCATCAAAAAAATATCGAGGCTTGAATCCTCCTGCGCTTTCAAGGCATTTACAAGTCTCCTCTTTCCGCGAAGCACACTGACGCCGGGGATGTTTTGCGATATAACCTTATCCTCATCCTCGCCATATCCTCTTGTCAAGAGAGCTAGCCTTTTTCCATCATTTAGGAATCTATTTAAAATCGACTCCACAAGAGGCGTCTTTCCTGTACCGCCCCATGTTATGTTGCCCACACTTATTACAGGCTTTTTTAATTTCACCGATCTAAAGATGCCTATCTTGTAAAAAAAATACCGCGCCTTAACCGCTATAAGGAATAAGAAAGAAAGAAAGGCCAATATGGGCCTTATAAGAAAGCCAAAAACTGGGCTGCTTTTACCTGTAATTATATTATAAAAATATCTTCTCATCTTCGATAGACCCAAGCGTCCTTGATGTCACCCCTTTGTTGAGGCTCACCAGCTTCTGCGCTCTTTTCCCTAGTCTTATGCGTAAATCAGCATTCTCTAAAAGGTTTTCTAAGGACTCTGTCAGCGCATTGCTACCTTCAACCAGAATAGCGGCATCATCCTTAATAAACATTACCGCGATATCACGAAAATTATATGTATACGGACCTATTATGATAGGCTTAGCGAATATCGCGGGCTCAATCATATTCTGCCCACCTCTTCTTACAAGGCTACCACCTACAAAGATTATCTCAGCTATGCTATAAAGATTTCTGAGTAATCCGATCGTATCAAGTATTAAAATATCATTAACTGATATCTTAGTGCACTTAGCCGATATCCCTGATATTAAAACAGGGTTAAGGCCTTGGCCCGTTACAAGTCTTTGCAGTTCTTTTGCCCGTTCTATATGGCGTGGCGCTATAAGTAGCCTTAAGTTTGGAAACCTCTCCTTGAGCTTGATGTAAGAACTTAAGACTATCTCCTCTTCACCGGGATGGGTACTGCCCGCTATAAAAAGTCTGTCACAGTTGCCAAGCGCTAACGATAGCCTTATTTTTTCTTCATCCCGATTGGATGTATCGTCAAAAGAAATACTGTCAAATTTCATGTTTCCTGATACCAAAACCCTGGAAGAATCCGCGCCAAGAGATATTATTCTTATCTTTTGATCTTCTGTCTGCATAAAAAGTTTCGTGATATTCGCCAGCAGTCTTTTAAGCCAGGGCCTTATCATCTTATACCTGCCAAAAGAATTATCTGATATCCTGCCATTTACAAGAAAAATCTTGACCCCGCTACCGGCTGCCTCATTTATAAGATTAGGCCATAACTCAGTCTCCACTATAATAAGAGCGATTGGCATTATATATCTGAGAACCTTTCTTACGATAAATGTTATATCAAAGGGCAGAAAGATTACTATCTCATCGCCTACCTTTGCCTTTTCTGCAGCGACATTACCTGTTTCAGTTACTGTTGTAATAACTACCCTGCAATCAGGGTGCGCCTCTCTTATCTGCTTAATCAGCGGCAGAACAGCCATAACCTCACCCACGCTGACAGCATGGATCCATATATTCTTCTTTGCTCTTAATCTGCTTATAAGTTCTTTCGGGTATGTACCAAACCGCAAGCAAAACCCTTGTCTCCTTTTACCCTTAAAAAGAAAAAGGGGTAGGTAAAAAAAAGCAAATAGTACAAATATAATATTATATATAATACTCATAGGCATTTAAAGAAAGCAGCATCTGACCACAGTCTTTCATGTTCATCTGCTGCCAATTAGGTAACTACTCCCCTAAAGTTTAATTCTTAATCCTTAGTTACACGCCTTAACTATGCCCGCGGATGGGCCTTTTGATAAGCTTCTTTCATGCGCTCAGTGCTAACATGCGTATATATCTGCGTAGTTGAAAGACTCGCGTGCCCTAAAAGTTCCTGTACAGATCTTAAGTCCGCGCCCCTGTTTAAGAGATGCGTCGCAAAAGAGTGGCGAAAAGTATGCGGCGATATATCATTGTGCAGGCTCACCTTTTTGACATAATAGTCGACCACCCTCCTTACTGATCTGTCACTCATGCGTTTACCGCGCTTGCTTAAAAATATCGCTCTTTTGTCAAGAGAACGTATTGACTTTGATGCCCTAACATAGTCATTAATGGCCTTAGAAGCGCTATTGCCTATAAGGGCAAGTCTTTCTTTTTTGCCCTTTCCGAAAATCTTAACAACACCACCAACAATGTCACAATTATCAATATCCATACCGACAAGCTCTGAGACCCGCATGCCTGTACTATACAGTGTCTCTAATATAGCCTTGTCCCTTAAACCTTGGAGATCGCCTGCCGGGGCATCAATAAGTTTTAATACCTCTGCTTCATGCATAAAAACAGGCAGCTTTTTCTCCTTCTTCGGTGTAGCGATACCAGCCAGAGGATTTGTGCTGACAAGTTGCTCTCTAACAAGAAATTTAAAAAAACTCCTCAAGGCGGATAATATCCTCGCTATTGATGCGCGAGAGAGATTCTCATGCCGCAAATTCGCCAGAAATTGTCTCAGAAATAGATAGTCGACGTCTTCTAACCGCCTCTTATCTAAAAATTTTGAGAACCGCTTAAAATCTATCCTGTAATTCAAAGTGGTATGGGGCGATACCTCTCTCTCGATCTCCAGATAACGTATAAACTTATCAACATATCTCTGCATTATTTAAACCCTGAAAACACTTTTTCTAGTAACCTTTAGAATGACTGTCTCACTTGTCTTTTTCAGGCAATTTCCTGCTGGTATATTTACAATCAGGATATTTTGAACAACCATAAAACGGGCCACGCCTCGAATTGCGTTCAACAAGCTCTCCGCCACAATCAGGCTGAGGGCACTTGACCCCTGTGGGAAATGGTTTTGTGTTTTCACAACGCGGATAGGCAGAACAGGTTAAAAATCGACCTTTGTTATAATGTTTTACTATCATAGGCTCTCCGCATTTGCCGCAAACCTGGTCCGTTCCTTCAGCCTCTACTAGCTCTATCTTACCATCCGCTGTTTTCTTAGCAGGTTTTGAATTCTTACACTTTGGAAAACCTGAGCATCCAAGAAATGTGCCGCGCCTGGACCAACGAAAAAGCATGGCCTTTCCACAGATCTCGCACTTATAATCAGTGCGAACTTTTTGTTTTTTCATATCTTCCATCTGATCCTGCGCAAGCAATAAGTCCTTATTGAATGGCTTATAAAAATCACTTAGGACCTTGACCCAATCCATATTGCCTTCTTCAATCTTGTCAAGATCATCCTCCATGCCTGCTGTAAAACTTACATTAAGTATATCAGGAAAATGTTTTACTAGAAGCCTTGTTACTACTATCCCTACTTCACTAGGATAAAAATAACCAGCCTTTCTTTCAACATAATCACGCTGTACAATTGTAAATATAATAGGCGCGTAGGTACTAGGGCGGCCGATACCTTTTTCTTCAAGATCTTTAACCAGAGAAGCATCTGAATATCGGGCAGGGGGTTTTGTAAAGTGCTGGGAAGGTATAAGCCTTACAAGGTCAAGTAGCTCTTTTTCCTTAAGTGGTGGCGCCGCCTCTTCCTTCTCCTGCTGCTTATCATCAAGTGCGAGAAAACCGTCAAAGATAACTTTGCTTCCCGCGGTTCTGAATATGCACTTTTTATCTTCGCTATCCGCAACGGCGGCTATATCTACAGTTTGCACACTGAAAAGAGCCGATGCCATCTGGCTCTGCAAAAATCTTCGCCAAATAAGCGTATATAGCTTTAATTGATCTGCATTTAAATACTTACTCATTGAATCAGGAGACCTATATGCAGAGGTAGGCCTTATAGCCTCATGCGCGTCTTGTGTCTTTTGTTTAGACTTCTTAAACTTGTGTGGCTGCTTCGGGATATATTCTTTGCCAAAGTTTTTTTCTATATACTTCTTTGCTTTAGCTTGAGCTTCTTTTGATATATTTATAGAATCTGTCCTCATATAGGTTATAAGGCCCGTCTCGTCACCTTTTTCTAGCTCCAAGCCTTCATATAACTGTTGTGCCAACCGCATGGTTCTGCTCGCTGAAAACCTAAGCTTATTAAAAGCGTCCTGTTGCATTGTACTTGTCGTGTAAGCTGCAGAGGGCCTTCTAATTTTTTTCTGTTGCTTTATTTCAGCTACGGAGAAAACACTCTTATCCAGATAGTCTAAAAGCTTGTCAGAAGCAGCCTTATTCTTCATACCGGGCTTCTTTCCATCAAGACGAATAAGCTTCGCGATAAAATTAGACGTTTTTCCGGAATCCTGCTTTTTCAGCTCTGCCTCAAGTTCCCAATATTCTTCCGGCTTAAACGCGTTTATCTCATCTTCTCTCTCAACAATAAGCCGCAATGCTACGGATTGAACCCTTCCTGCACTTAAGCCACGGCCTACTTTCTCCCATAGAAGAGGGGATAGGCTATAGCCAACTATCCTGTCAAGGATACGTCTGGCCTGCTGAGCATTTACCTTGTTGATATCAATAACACGCGGATTTTTGAAGGCATCCTCTATAGCCTCCTTTGTAATCTCATGAAACTCCACACGTAACATTTTCTGATCAGAAGAGACTAACTCCCTCTCAAGATGCCAGCTTATCGCTTCACCCTCACGATCCGGATCCGTAGCCAGGTAGACAACATCCTTGCCCTTAACCTTGCTCTTAAGTTCCTGCACCATCTTCCTGCGGGTAGGCACAACAACATACTCCGGCTTAAAAGAGTTATTTACATCGACACCCATGCTGCTTGAGGGCAAGTCTATCAGATGCCCCATAGAAAATGTTACATCATATTTAGACCCAAGAAATTTGGCCAGGGTCCTTGACTTTGCCGGAGATTCTACAATTACCAGTGCTTTTTTCATTATTCTTTAGCCTTATCTTTGTTTAACGCGAACCAGTTAGTCCATGCCCGCTCATCCTGTCCATAGTTTTGTCCCGATATCTTCTCTAAAGAATCACGCGCGCATATCCTCACATTCTTATAATCATCACTCAACGCGCTTATTAACGCGAAAGTAGCCTCGTAATTAGCATTCGCACCAAGAACATAAGCGCAAGATGCCCTTACCTTACTCGACCTATCATTCATTAGCATCTCACTGATAGCAGGTACAGCATCCTCGATTATCCAGCTAGAAGATAGCTCTACCGCGTAGCTCCTTACCCTGGGGCTCTTATCAAAAAATGCCTCTAGTACCGCTTTATATTCTATTCTTCCGCCTATTTTGTCCAGGCTCTCTATGGCCATTAAGCGCACTTTTTCACTGGAATCAGTTAAAAGAATATTCGCGAGAGGCTTTGCCGCTGATTTATCTCCTATTTTTCCGATTGCCTCTGCCGCGTAAAACCTTACCTGCCACTCGTTATCACCTAGTAATTTTATAAGCGCTGGGATAGCCTTCTTGTCACCTATACTACCTAAAGCCCTAGCAGCATTATACCTCATTGTCATCTTTCTTTCATGCATGACGCCAATGATAACAGGCACAGCCCTTTTATCCTTTATCCTGCCAAGTATATCAACACAGACGACTCTTAAATCAGCAGGCTGATCCCTCCAATCCTTTACTATCGCAATAAGCGGTTGGACCGAATCATCGCCCCAGTTTATAAGATCGTTCTTAGCGATTCTCTGTATATTGCCTTTTTTGTTTTCAAGACCTTCTATAGCCTTTTCAACCTTCTGCTTAAGCCGGCTATCAAACTTTCCCTCTATTGCTAACGTGCTATTCGTATTTAACAAAAATCCGATAACAAACACTGCTATTGTGACAGCCAATACCATTCTTCTATGCATATACAAATCCACACCTTTTTTAGGCCCGTACATACAGCTTCCCCGGAAGCTGCTTAATCGCACCCTTCATTTCCATATTCAAAAGCATAAACTTAGCCTGCTGAGATTTTACCTCAAGCTTCTGTGTTATCGTATCAATATCACACGGCTGATCGGAAAGCATGCTCAATACACTGCTTTCATACTGATTATCCGGAACAAATGGTTCGGTATTGATATTAGCAGCCTTAACCTGGTCTATATCTAATTCTTCTAATATATCATCAGCGCTCTCAACAAGTTTTGCGCCTTGCTTTATAAGGGCGTTTGTGCCACTTGATGAATGCCTGTCCACCATACCCGGAATCGCGAAAACATCTCTTCCCTGTTCAAGTGCAAAATCCGCTGTGATAAGCGCGCCGCTTCTCTTTGCTGCCTCAACAACCAGGAGTGCTCTTGAAATCCCACTTATTACCCTGTTCCTTCTTGGAAAATTATATCTAAGCGGCTCGGCCTCCATTGGAAATTCTGAAACCAAAACACCATTGCGTAATATGCTCTCCGCTAGTTCCTTATTCTCAGGTGGATACACACGGCTAAGGCCATTGCCTAAGACCGCTATAGTTCTTCCGTTATTATTTACCGCGCCTTTATGCGCGGCTGTGTCAATGCCTCGCGCGAGTCCCGATACAATAACTACTTTATAGCTAACAAGTTCAGCAGCTATTTTTTCCGCCATTTTCAATCCATAATAAGTGCATCTTCGCGATCCCACTATAGAGACTGAAAGCTTATCCTGACTTCTGAAATCTCCCTTTATATAAAGCAGTATTGGCGGATCATATATAGACTTCAAGAGTTCGGGATATTCCTTATCAAGCAAAGTAATAACCTTTACCCCAGCATCTTTTATAAGCCCTATTTCTTTGTTTATATCGTAATCTGAATGCGCGTTTTTAATAGCCTCTGCTACCTGAGGCCCGATACCCTCTATGGATTTAAGCCTTTTTATAGGGGCCTTAAATATATTAGACGGGTCTCCAAGTGCGTCAAGAAGCGCCTTTAGCCTTATATAACCTACGCCCTGCACCATATTAAACAGTATAAGGTCTCTCTTGAGATCATCCATAACTATTTTTCTATATCCATTATATTAAGAATCTTAGACACTATCTCTTCGGGTGAGATATCAGATGTATCTACAGTATAGTCCGCGCACCTATAATATTCTTCTCTTTTGCTCAAAAGTTCCCTTATGTTGGAAACAGGGTCAGGGGTATTAAGTAGCGGCCGATGAATGCTACCCTTTGTTCTTTCGTATATAACCTCGGGCCTAGCTATAAGGCATATGACTATTCCGCGCTCTTTAAGGCGCTTGATATTATTCATATCAATAACAACGCCGCCTCCGGCATCAATTACTACATTCTTATCATGTGATGCCGCCTTTACTATCTCTGACTCTATCTCTCTAAAAAACTTTTCTCCGTCTTCCTGGAATATCTTTGCAATAGGCTTGCCGACCTTCCATTCTATCATATCATCAAGGCAGAGTCGCTGCCTCTTAAGCTGTGTCGCGAGGAGCTTACCGACCCTGGTCTTTCCTGTTCCCATAAAACCTACAAGCACTAT
>CAZDLP010000017.1:8400-18977 GCA_964506565.1 uncultured Planctomycetia bacterium | reverse complement strand
TTAGGCGGGGTATTGTTTGAATGGGTAGATGAATGGTGGAAGGCGTATGAGCCGGGGCTGCATGATACAAAGCCTTTATGGGCAGGTTCTTTTTCTGATGGATGGATGCATGAGGAATGGCTGGGAGTAGCCTCACAAGGCAGTGGAGAGAATAGTCCATATCAACGCGTTTTGCGAAAAGCATATTACGAATACAAGAGGCTTTGGAGAGATTAACGGTCAAATCAGGATTAAACTAGGGACAGCGCCTAGTTTTTTCTTAGAATTTTAAAAAAATTGAAAAACTAGGCGCTGTCCCTAGTTTAATATAGGAGGAAGGCAATGGGTAAAAAAAGATTTTTAGGGTTAATAGTATTCGCGACTTTAGTCTTTAGCACTATGGCGCTTCAGGCACAGAGCGTGGAGTTCTTTGAGCCATTCAATGTCTATACAGACAAAAATGCGCGCGGCAACCACTATTCTCCGTCGGGCTGGATGGGTGATTACAGTGACATCGCTTTCACAGATGCGTGGAAAGAAAGCCCGCATTCCGGTATGAGCTGTATCAAGGTTAATTATAAGCCTAAGGCTTCACAGGGTGCAAGGTGGACAGGTATGTATTGGCAGAATCCACCGAATAACTGGGGAGAGAAGAAAGGCGGATACGATTTAACGGGTGCAAAAAAACTTACATTCTGGGCGCGCGGAGAAAAAGGCGGCGAGCGCATAGAAGAGGTAAAAATCGGTGGCTTGTCAGGAACATACCCTGATTCAGATATCGCGGCAGCAGGCCCAATTATCTTGACAAAAGACTGGCAGGAGTATAGCATAAACTTAGATGGAAAAGACCTAAGCTATATAAGTGGCGGTTTTGTTTGGGCAACCAATCTTGATGTAAACCCAAATGGTTGTACTTTTTATATTGATGATATAAGATACGAATAAAACATACAGGTTTAAAGAATGAAGAAAAAGGGGCAGCTTACTTTTATATAGTTTTATATTAGTAGTTTGCCCCTTTTTTAACCAAAAACAGCGTTGTTGGACGCCTATTTTGTAGAGTTATAAATTTATGAAACAGGATTATGCGGAGCGTAGAAAATATATAAGGCTGAATTCATGCTTTCCGGTTGAATTCAGTTTCTTTTTTCCCGCGGGAACAATACTTACCAAGGAATACCAGGGTTTTACGCGCGATATTTCTGAAGGTGGAATGTGTCTTGATGCGAAGAACCTAAGTGATGAGGATTCTGAGCTTGTATCGAGAAAATGGCCCAGATTGAGCCTTACTATTGATATACCTGTTTTAGGGCATCTGGTTAAGACTAGAGTAAAGGTTATGTGGGTTAAAAAAGACGAGAGTGATCAGGGAAAGCACAACTATTTTATAGGGGTCTCTTATTTAGATATAAATTCTAGGGATAAGAGGAAGATAATAAATTACGCGCGGCGTTTGAAATATCTACCACGCTTGGCTGTAGCGTTACTTCTTCTCATGTTTTTGGGGATAGCGGTCCTTTCCTTTTATCATATACAGGCAAGGAAAGATAATAAGGTATTGGTAGATCAGCTTGTTTCTGTTTCAGAGGTTAAATCTGATTTGGAGAAGCGCTTAAATGAGTTAAAGACCCGTAAGGAGATGCTGGAGAGCAAGCTTGTTAAAAGCGCTGAAAACGCGATAGGCCTTAAGCAAGGAATAACGGATATAGAAAAGCGATTGACTGATGAGAAGAAGCGGTTGGAACAGAAGCTTGCATCAGCTCGGGATCAACAGAGAGATCTCGAAAATAAGATGTCCGATCTATCCGCGGATGAGATCACCTCAGGCGAGATGGCTTATAAGGTCACTGAGTCAAGGCTTACCGGTTTAAATGCTACTATAGAATTACTAAAGATAGAGCTTTCAGAGGTTGCTAAGAAAGCTGACCTGGAAAAACAGGTTTTAAATGATAACCTAGATTCCCTGCGGCAAGACAATGTAACTCTTCAAGGCGAGATAGAGCTTACTCAGAAAGGTGAGATCTTGCTCGAGGAGCAGCTCGCGCAGGTAAGATTAAAAAGCGGTGAAATAGCTCAAGCCAGTATAGATAAGATGCTTAAGTGGCTAATGGTGCATCAGACCAAAAAAACAGGCCTTGTATTAAGCTATGAAGGCGATAAGGCTTTGAAAGACTGGGGATTTACTTATGACCAGGCTCTTGTGTGCCAGGCATTTTTAATTTTAGGCGAGAGAGAAAGAGCAGAAGACATACTGGAGTTTTTCCTAAATCGTGCCCAGCGTTTAAGCGGACTTTTTTATAATGCATATGATGTAAAGATCGGCACGCCTTGTGAAAGTATAGTTCATAGCGGGCCCAATATGTGGATTGCTATAGCAGCATGTCAGTATACTCATAGGATCGGAGACGATAAGTTTCTTAGTATTGCCAAAGAGATCGCTCAAGATATGATGGTTATGCAGAGATCCTCACTTGACGGAAGCATCAAAGGAGGCCCTGATACCGATTGGGTCAGTACAGAGCATAATCTTGACGCGTACGCGTTGTTTAATATGCTTTATGATTTGACCGTAGAGGATGAGTATAAGCAGGCGGCATCAGCTGCTCTCGCGTGGCTTGAGTCAGCAGGTTACAATAAACAGGAAGGTAGATTCTTGAGAGGTAAGGGTGATGCCACTATCGCGACAGATACTTTTTCATGGGCAATAGCTGCTATAGGACCTGCTACGCTCTCGGAGAATAATATGGATCCTGACGGCATAATGGAATTTGCTGAAAAAGAGTGTAGGGTAGAGGCAAAATTTTACAGGCCTGAAGGCAGAACTGTCGATGTAACAGGGTTTGATTTCGCAAAAGCTCAGAATATAGGACGCGGAGGTATCGTATCAACAGAATGGACAGCACAGATGATTGTCGCGTTTAATATTATGGCAGACTATTACAAGGGCAAGGGGAATCTCGAGAAAGAAAGTATATATAGATTAAAGGCGGAATATTACTTATCCCAGCTTGGTAAGATGGTAGTATCTTCACCTTCACCAACAGGACAGGGAGAGGGCTGTCTCCCTTATGCCTCCATGGATAACGTAAAGACAGGCCACGGGTGGCGGGTAGCCAACGGAAGGCGAACAGGCTCAGTATCAGGAACCGCGTATTATATCTTCGCGTATGAGGATTATAATCCATTAAAATTTTAGAAGCATCCAAAACCGAAACAGCTCTTCAAATTCTACTAATAAACCTTGAAAAATATCCTTATTTCTGATATTATACAAAAAATTTATATAGGAAGAACATGAAAAAAAATCCAGCATATTATCTTAACAAAGACGGCGAATTTGTAATTGATAATTATAACCTTGCCAAGCCTTTCTCTAGCTTTTTCCCCGGCATAGCAGGTATATGGGGAGTACCGATATGGGCGTTCTATGTTAATCGAGGCCAGGCTATAGCGTCATTTGGCATCAAGGATAAAGACAGCCCGATAATGGAGTTTCAACCCGCTAACAAGTCCTACTATCTTACCCCCCTTATAGGGTTTCGTACATTTATAAAATTAAAATCGAGCAAAGGCCCCATTTTTTATGACGCTTTTTCAACAAGCCAGCATTCACCTGATTGCGATATAGAAAGCAGCATGATTATTCGTCCTGATGGGCTTGGGCTTAAAGAGATAAATCATACGTTGGGATTAGCGGTAGAGATAGATTATTTTTCAATCCCTAAGGATAATTACGGTGCTTTGGCTAGAAAGGTAACTATTAGGAATACATCCAGGCAAAAAAAGGGTCTTGAGATTCTCGATGGCATGCCGCAGATGCAGCCTTACGGGATTAACAATATGTTTCTTAAGCAGATGTCTCGTACCATAGAGGCCTGGGTTATGGTAGAAAATCATAATAACGGTATACCTTTTGTGAGATTGAAGGTCGAGCCTGCTGATAGGCCGGAGGTTGTTCATATAAAACAGGGTAACTTTTCTGTTTCATTTGATAATAACGGACTTGTAAGGCCTGTGGTGGAGACAGAGAAGATATTTGGCATGCAGGATGATTTTGTCTATCCTAAAGCTTTTTTGGAAAGAGAAAAATTTACTTATCCTGAGAAACAGCATGTAAAATCAAAGACGCCTTGTGCTTTCGCGTATACTAATATCGCTTTAAAGCCTAAAAGCGCATATTCATTATATACGATAATAGGCAATATGAGCAGTCTTGAGAAGCTAAAATCTAACATGAAGCGCATAGCTGATGTTAATTATTTCGAGGAAAAACAGGCTGAGAGCAAGGCTCTTATATCTTCTCTTTATAACCCTGTGTTAACTGTCTCCTCTTCTGAGAAGTTTGATCGTTATTGCGCGCAGAACTTTCTTGATAATATTATGCGCGGAGGTTCTCCTGTATCTGTAGAGCATGCCTCGGGTACGACTAATATAAATTTATATTCACGCAAGCACGGAGACCTTGAGAGAGATTATAATATGTTCTTAATTGAGCCTACATATTTCTCGCAGGGAAATGGAAATTATCGTGACATAAACCAGAACAGGCGTTGCGATGTCTGGTTTAATCCCGGCATTAAATACGAAAATGTTTTAAACTTTTTTAATCTTATACAAACAGATGGTTACAATCCACTCGTTGTGAAACCGGACCGCTTCAGTTTTAATCAGGATTTTAACTCTTTAAGCCGTTTTTTTAATACCCACAGTATGGCAAAGATAAGAAGGCTATTAAAGAAGGACTTTACTCCCGGAGAGATCTTTCTGTTTATTGAAAAGAATAATATTACCTTAAGGTCGAGCAAGCCAGACCTTATAAGAGTTATTCTGGATAATTCCACGAAGCACTCACAGGCAGATCATGGCGAGGGGTTTTGGATAGATCACTGGCATTACTGCCTTGATATGCTGGAGAGCTATATAGGACTTTTCCCGGAAGATTTAAATGATATCCTGCTAGCAAGAAAGGATTTTTCGTTTTATGATAACGCTCATACTGTAGTGCCTAGAGCTAAAAAATATATTATTGAAAACAACAATGTGCGTCAATTTAAAAGTGTTGTCAAGGATGGTGATAAAGCAGCACTGATCAGCCAGAGAAAAATATTTAAGGATACATCAAGAAAGGATAATGGTCTAGGCGATATATATAAAACAAGCTTGATATCAAAGATGCTTATAGTTATAGCTAATAAGTTTGCCAGCCTCGACCCATTTAATACGGGTATAGAGATGGAAGCTGATAAGCCTAATTGGTACGACAGTTTAAACGGCCTTCCGGGACTCCTAGGTTCTTCTACCTGCGAAACATTTGAGCTTAAAAGGTGGATACTCTTCTTAAGATCCAGTTTAAGCCAGCTAAAGCTGGACCCACAAGAATCGATATCTCTGCCATCAGAGGCATATGATCTATTGATGGGACTAGAGAGAGCCTGCAAGAAGGATCAGGATGATCGCAAGTTCTGGGATAAACGACATACCTTAAAGGAGAAATACAGGGCAAAGACGCGCCTTGGCTTTAAAGGTGATGAAAAACATATTAAGATTAAGGTATTAGGTGGTATTCTTGATAGTTTTCTTAAAAAGATAGATTCAGGATTACGCAAGGCACGGAATAAAAAAACAGGATTATATTATTCGTATTTTATAAATGAAGCCGTAGGATACAAGATGGCATTAGATGGCGGGCAGAGTAGGTATGTTAAGGTGGAGAAGTTTAAGCAAAGGGCCCTGCCTTTATTTTTGGAAGGCATGGTGCATGCTTTCAGGGTGAATAAGGATGAAGATACCGCGGCAGGGTATTACAGCGCAATACGCGAGAGCGAGCTCTTTGATAAGGAGCTTAAGATGTACAAGGTATGTGCCCCACTGGAAAGCATGCCTGAAGAAATAGGCAGGGCACGCATCTTTACTCCAGGATGGCTCGAGAATGAATCTATATGGCTGCATATGGAATACAAATATATGCTCGAGCTTTTAAAATCCGGATTATATAAGCAGTTTTACATGGATTTTAAAAATGTCTTTGTGCCGTTTTTAGATCCCGCGAAATATGGCCGCAGTATTCTTGAAAATTCCTCATTTATAGCGTCGAGTGTATTCTCAAAGAAAGAACAGCGCGGTAATGGGTTTGTTGCGCGCCTGAGCGGTTCAACCGCGGAATTTATAAATATATGGCTTATAATGTGTGCTGGTAAGATGCCTTTCTATCTGAATAAGGATAATAAGCTCTGCGCAGAATTAAAGCCTATTTTACCTGGCTGGCTTTTTACAGAAAAAAAGACAGAAGGCCTTGAAAGGGGCACGTTCTCTTTTAAGTTTCTTGATAAGACCTTAGTAGTATATCATAATAAAAAAAGAAGGAATACTTTCGGAAAGAATGGCGTAAAGATAAAGCAGATACAAATAAACCCTGTCAAAGGCAAATCTGTTGTATTGAAGACGCCGTATCTTCCAGAACCATTTTCTCACCAGCTACGCCAAGGCGATATCAAGCGCCTCGATATCATCTTAGGTTAGTATAAACTACGCGCAGTTACTAATTTATGCTAAGCAGGAAGATTCCCCAACTATACGACATTAGAAAATAAGAGAGCAACAGAAAAGAATATTGCTTATGCCTTTGCCTATAGCAGCGCATTGGATTTTTTTGCCGTGGATCTAAATAGATGGCAAAAATACCAGCGCTGCGAAGGCAAGAGGCATAAGCAACTATGAAAATTTCGTTTCAATTGTATTGAAACAATTTCGTATTTTGGGCTTGATTATCACGAATAATTGTGATATAAAAGTAGTCTACCATTCTAATATATCAAAGATGAAGGGAGCACATATCACGCGATGAATCTTAAGGAATACGGCCATTTTTCGAAAGATGGAACAGAATTTATTATCACAAATCCAATAACGCCGCGGCCTTGGATTAACTACCTCACTAATGAGGATTACTGCGCTATTATCTCGCAAAACGCGGGTGGATATAGTTTTTATAAAGATTGCAGGAGCGACAGGATACTTCGTTGGGCGCCTTCAAACTGGCACAATGATCGCCCCGGACGATATGTGTATGTAAGGGATAAAGATACAAAGAAATACTGGTCAGCATCCTATCAGCCGATGCGTATAAAACCGCAATTTTATGAGTCACGCCATGGCCTAGGCTACACAATAACAAATACTACATATCATGGTGTTAATATAGAGATAACATTCTTTGTTCCTACCCATGATACGTGTGAAGTTTGGTTGGTAAAGGTTACTAACAAGACAGATAAGAAGAAGAACCTCGAGCTCTTTCCTTACGCTGAATGGCTATTAGGAGATTATCATCAGGAGCTGCGTTATCGTAATATTATGAATCTTTATAATCGCGTCTGGTATGACAAGTCAAGCAAGGCCATATTCGCGAAAAAGACCGCATTTTGGGGCGACATGCATATAAAACCTTACCCATATATCAATTTCCTAGCGTCAAGCCTTCCTGTTGCGGGTTTTGCTACACAGAAGGACGCGTTCTTGGGCAGGTCTAATACAGAGGAGGCACCGGAAGCCATTGTAAAGGGTAATTTTAAGAATTTTGAGCTTACCTCAGGTGAAGACGCGATTGCTTGCCTAAAGCACAATTTATCTTTGAAGCCAAAGTCATCGAAGGAGTTTAGCATTGTTCTTGGCCAGACTGATAAGGATGACCATCTTGCAGTACTCCTAGACAAATATAGAGATGTTAAAAAGGCAAAGTCCGAACTTAATGCGGTGAAAAAGCTATGGAGTGAAAGGGTGCTCAATAACATAGTTATAGAGACCCCGGATAAGGACTTTGATAGGATGATGAATATCTGGGTAAAATATCAGGTATATATTTGTAATTTTTGGTCGCGTTCACCAAGTTATTATCACGAAGGAGGTGGCGGAAGAGGTTTCCGCGATTCATGCCAGGATGCGGAAAGTATCATGTCGATAGATGTTGCTCACGCTAAAAAGAAGATACGGCGCATAGTATCTCTTATCAGAAAAGATGGTACTTGCGTACCGGGATTTTCCGATACGACAGGCCCTGCTAAGCATCGACCGAATAAGGATCATCCTGTATGGCTCACTATGACAGTAGCCGCTTATATAAAAGAGACAGGTGATAAGGATATGCTCGAGGAGTACGCGCCTTATTTAAAAGATAACTGGATAAATGGCTGGGACAAAGATGTAAATTATAAGGGAGGAATTTCTACTGACGGAGAAGGCACAATATTTGAGCATCTCGAGAAAAATCTTAATTTTACATTTAATGACGTAGGCTCAAAGGGATTACCTCTTATAGGCCATGCTGATTGGAATGATGCTATTGACGCGGCCGGTATAAAGCTTAAGGGTGAGAGCGTGTGGCTTGGTATGGCACTGGTAAGAAGCCTCAAGACACTCGCTGAGCTTGCAATGCTGCTTGGTGAAAACAAAAAAGCGGATCAGTTACTCCATAAAGCCAGCACAATGACTGATAGAATAAATGATATCGCATGGGGCGGCAATTGGTATGTAAGGGGGTTTACCGATGAAGGGGATGTTTACGGTTCAAGCAAAAACAAAGAAGGTAAGATGTACATAAATGCTCAGAGTTGGTCAATACTTTCAGGCGTGCCAAGCAAAGAACGCCAGGATAAGTTGCTCAAATCTGTTGATAAGCATCTTGACGGGCCTCATGGCATAGCGCTCTTTAGCCCGGCATATTCAAAATGGGATAGTGGGTTAGGCAGGATAAGCATGTTTTCAGAAGGAACCAAAGAAAACGCGGCTGTATTTTGCCATGCTGTAACATTCCACGCAGTAGCTGAATGTATTGCAGGCCGTGGAACAAAGGCATATGAGGCGATGAAGAAGATAATGCCGAATTCTCAGAAAGACTACGATTTATACAAGACAGAACCGTATGTTTACGCTGAATATCTTGTAGGACCTGAACACCCGTATCTTTACGGCGAGGGTGCGTTTACATGGATAACAGGTAACGCGGGATGGAATTTTTTAGCTGCGACAGAAAGACTCCTTGGCGCGCGGCGTGAATACATGGGCCTCAGGATAGACCCATGCTTACCAAAAAAATGGAAAAAGGCAAAAATAGTCAGGCCTTTCAGGGGAGCGGTTTATCATATTACTATCAAAAATCCGGCACAAAAAGAAAAAGGCGTTAAAAAGATTTTTGTCGACGGGCAGGAGATAGACGGTAACCTTATATATCCTCATTCTGACGGCAAGGCCCATAGCGTAGAAGTAATAATGGGTTAGTCTCTTTGCTATTTTTGTTTGTTTTTACAATACACTAGATCCTGATGCTACGGATATATCACGCCTTCCGGTTTCTATGCAGGCAGGTAAGAAATCGGAATTAAGATTTAGAATTGAATATTGTCTGTATCTTCTAAAAAATTATCAAAAACAATTGGTGGGCAGAACAATTTTGATGTTTTTTAAATAATTAAAAAATAATTTAAAAAGATTGACATAAGTAGGGTCTTGTGGTATAGTTTATACAACAGACCATGCTTTTCATTAGGTTTCCTGTGTTTATAGGAAGCTGAAGAGAAGAGTTATATTCTATTATATACGATTGCTATATAGTATTATTATATAAAGGAGATTACATGATGATTCGTTTACTTACAAATTTATTAAAGAAATACACAGGAGGAGAGATGAAGATAATAAAGAGAGCGTTACCAGTTATTATAGTGATTACGATGATAATCGCTACAAGCGGCCTATCATTTGCGGACCCATTTTACCCCTTAGGTGCTAAAGCTATTAGTGCAAGTAGCGGTGTAGTAGGTGGTACCGCAGCTGTGACAGTCCCGTTTAGCGTTAACCTTAAAAATATTTCTAATGACACAACTGCGGCTTCAGTAACATGGACAGGCGTTACTTCAGGCACTACAAGCTGGTTAGCAGCGGATCAGTATATCGCAGTTACGGGGTATGCTACATACAGTGACTGGGGCATACAGATATATACAGATAACACAAACTACACAGGGACAGGTAGCCCAGCAGGTCTTATCAATACAGTAAATACACTTTATAGCCTTCCTATGGCATGGAGAACAAAGACAACATTGTTAGCAGCTGGAAGTGTTGAACTTCAGATAGTTCAAAAGACAGTAGGCGGATATGTGGTTCTCGCTGATGGCACAACACCGGCAATTAGTTATTATCCATGGTTTTTCATGTTGGATAAGAATGGTGATATGGATTCAGTTACGGGAGGTGTTCAGCCATTCGGTAATTATCAGGCAGAGGCAACATTTATCGGTTCAGCGGGATATCATCATGCGCCCGGGTCAGTAAATTATTCAACACCTACTGCTACTGATACTACATATTATATATATCTCGGTGCTAACTATACCATGGCAACGCCCGGTGCGGCATATGAGACCGGTAGCTTAGCTGTGATGATGTACCGTTTATAATTTATATAGTTAAACAAAAAAATAAAGGGAGGAAACAAGATGTATAAAGGATTAAAAAGTTTATTAGAAAAATCTAGAGGAAAGGAGGTAAGAAAAATGAAAAGAGTATTATCTATCGTTATAGCGATTACGATGGTAATCTCC
>CAZDLP010000017.1:0-8300 GCA_964506565.1 uncultured Planctomycetia bacterium | reverse complement strand
TATTATCCATGGTTTTTCATGTTGGATAAGAATGGCGATGTTGACGATACCACAGCAGGTACACAGCCGTTTGGTAACTCTCAGGTAGAAGCGACCTTTATAGGTTCAGCCGGATATCATCATGCGCCAGGTGCTGTAAATTACGCGACACCGTTTGCTACAGATACGACATACTATGTCTATCTTGGTGCGAACTTTACCATGGCGATGCCTGGTGTAACTTATGCTACAGATGCCAGCAGCTTAACAGTGGAGATGTACCGTTTATAATATATAAGATTTTTCCTGGTCGTGTCTGATATTACTATATCAGTCAGGACCAAGGCAGGGCCAGGTCTCTTATATATTATGAAATATTAAGTATAGTATAAAAAAGAAAACTAAAGGCAAGAGAAAAAAATATGTATTTAATTTATGGAAATCTTAAGAAGATTATATATTTGTTCGCAATCGCGACATTTCTATTAGCTGTGGATAATTGCATGGCTGATACCGCTGCCCTTTCTGTAATAAACGCTGAAGGCGGCACGGTTAATGTGGTTGTAAGAAATGTCAGTGATAACCAGCTTGCATCGGGTGGCATTATTACCTGGAGCAGTGTTTCAGCGGGGGTAACAAGCTGGAAAGTAGCGAACCAATATATAGAGATTTCTCATAGCAGTCTTCCGGAGACTTGGGGTATGCAGATCTATACGGATAATAAATCCGCTTCTGCTATGCCTAAATATACAGGCACAGCAGACCCCGCGGGATTGGTAAATGCTAATAACACGATAATGGCACTTCCGATGGCTTGGCGGATTACGGATTCTGTAATCAGCAATCCATCTAACCCCGTGCCACGCGCAGATAACCTGGGTTTTGATGATTACCTGTGGCACTTTATGAAGGATAAGAATACCCCTGATGATCCGATTATTCCAGGGGATGAGGCCTTTGTTAATGGTGAGGATTATGTGACATTATGGAGTCAGGCAGGCATAGCCTGGAACGAGGGCGGAAGAAGTGGAAATCCTAAAAGGGCGTATATATATTTAGCCGCTAATTTTACTATGTCTCCTGTAGGCTCAGAGTATGACACATCAACCTTAACCATAGAGGCATTTAAGGGGCTATCACCATTTCCAATGTATCTTTATAAAGACGCGCCAAAGACCGAATACCCTAGTGAGCCAGGAGCTACTTTAGAGAATCACTTTATTCCTTCAGGATGGCTAAATTATGCTGGGCAGTTTAGTGTGGATCCAAAGTGCAAGGATGTGACGCCTCACTCAGGAACGCATTCTTTTAAGATTACATGGAATGGCGACGCTGGCGTCAGCTGGAAATGGGGTGGCATAATGTGGCTTGAGCCCTCGAACATTTGGGATTTAAGCGGAAATAGCACAACACATAATGGATATGATTTAAGAGGGGCTGATTACTTAAGCTTTTGGGCAAGGACAGA
This sequence comes from uncultured Planctomycetia bacterium, assembly GCA_964506565.1. Classification (GTDB taxonomy): domain Bacteria; phylum Omnitrophota; class Gorgyraeia; order JABMRG01; family JABMRG01; genus JAUVHV01. The sequence goes on along the minus strand of CAZDLP010000017.1, from coordinate 6,853 downwards.
TTCAAGCAATTCAGGTATGCAAATAAAGGCATATTTTGGCAATACATGGGATTCCTGCGGACAGACGCCGCCTCTTTGGCGAACACCTGCCTTAAGCACTACCTGGCAGGAATATGTGATACCTGTTATGGCACTGAATATGTCTGATGTTACCGGTGGAGTTGCGATAGTATTTGCAGATGATCATGATCCTGATCCTGATGGATGTAATATTTATTTGGATGATGTAATATTTGGGAAGTACTAAACGGATATTTTTATGAAGACGATTAAAATTTTAATTATAATTATGATTTTTGCTATTATTCAAATGCCTGTATTTGATGCAAGAGCAGGTATAAGCGTAGCCCCGGATAGACATATAGTCTCTCTTTCACCCGGAGAAGAGACGTTAGTCAAATATCAGGTCTCTAATGTCGGAGCCAAGGATGTAAATATTACCATAGCACCTGAAGCATGGTCAGGGCTTAAAGACCCCTATGATTGGTTGGCCTTGCAAAGTGATAATGTATATGTCAAAGCAGGAGAGTCGAGCCCAATAGTAATTGGCGTCTCCGCGCCGGAAGACGCTATCGGCGAGATGGTTGCTATGTTATTTTTATGTTATAAAGATACCAGTGAATCACAGCTTAATATTAGAAATGGCGTGCCATTATATATGATAATCAAAGGGACAGAAGATTACGGCCTTGATATAGATAATATAGAAGTTACTTATACTAAGAATGATAATAATGTAAATGACCTTAATATCATAGTTGATATAAACAATACCGGCAATGTGCACATAGTGCCTGATGTAAAGGTTTTTATAAGAAATAACAACGGTAAACTATTAAAAGAGGCCTCTCTTAATAGGCCGAATATTGTGTTGCGTGGTAAGAAGCATACCTATAGGCTTGGGTGGCGCAACCCATTTTTTAAAGACGGGACATACACAGTAACAGCGGTCCTGGATTATGAAGATAAAATAGAGAGCGTAAGTAAGGAAGCACAATTTGATGTTTCAGGCGACAATATTGAGATGATACCATCTGCAAAGGCAGGTAACTGATATGCATACAATGTCAAGAGCAAATATATTGAGCGGATTTAAGGTAAAATGCGTAAGCGTTTTACTCGTTGTTGCGGTCTGCCTTCTTGATGTTCCTTTATCATTTGCTGCGTTTGACTCTTTGGCAAAGGAGAACTTTTCAGCATCAGTTACTATAGGCGGTGGAAGTAGCCTGCCATATCCTCCGAAGCCTGATTTTTATAGCGCCGGTTTTCCATATATAAAGTATTTCCTAGATAGGGCATTGGACAACACCTTGCAGACAGATTATGCTTTCAATGGCCTTACAAGAAGTTTTCAGAAGTATTTAGGCGGAGGAACTTCCGGTGATGTGGATCTTATAACCTCAGGCGCTTCAGCTTATGACCAAGCGCTTCTCGGAAGAATATCATTGTTCAATGGAGAAACAACCATACTTGATACCTATATAAATTATTATTATCAGCGTTCTGATGTGAATAACCCGCTTTTAAAATGCAGTGATGGCTATACAGACGCAAGCGGGAATCAGATATTATATGGCCCATTCAGGATAGTAAGGATATTAAATAGAAATGTAGTGGATTGGTGGAATACATGGGATTGGTCTGTTGATACAGGTGCTGCAGCGGTACTTATCATGTATGCGGCTGAGGCCTATAGCAAGACCCAGAATCAGGCGTATAAGGATTTTTCCATTCTTTTAGGCGAGTATATGTCTAAATTGCAGGATACAGACGGGGGATTACGTTACGGCCCTATAGGTATGCCCCATCCTACCGGAGATTATTACTTTTGGAACCTTAAATCAACAGAACAGAACGAGCGTGCTCTTTATGCCTTTGAAGCATTATATAAGATGACCGGCGACATAGCTTATCAGCAGGCGATAGATAGTATAAAGACCTGGCTTAAGAGTATGTATGATTTTAATGAGCATCTTTATCATTCAGCGGCAAGCTATGAGAGCGGTGCATGGGTCAAGACAGCTTTTAGTTATATAGCAACAGATGTTATGGCCTTGGCACCATTGGATATGATGTTTGATGACGCGTTTTTTGGTGCTACGCAAGGCATTAGAGATCAAGAGGTTGACGAGATGTTTTCAGTGATTGAATCAAAGACCGCGTTTTTTGATGTCCAAAGCAAGTCGATATTTTTTAGATTTTCTATTTCGCAAACAGGAAATTACGGCTCTGTTGAGATCTCATCACAGATGGCCCTTGCTTATTTAAGGGCTTCGCAGATATATCATGACAGAGGAGAGGATACTATAGCCGCAGAGTACCTGGATAGATATAACGTCCTAGTCGCGAGCCTTGAGAACTTCTTTAAGGTAGCATCTGATGACACAGCATCATATATAGCGCCTTATTCCTCATATCTTGATAAGAGTGTGGCAGGTAATGTCCCAACTGGAACAGGATTTGATACGTATAATTGCGAAGCTGCTCTTGCTTCAAGTTATTTTGCTTTTGCCAAAACAGGTTATATACCTTATATCTATGATGGAGGAAGCGGTATTCCTAATGTCGGCCCAATAGTGCCGCCCAGCGGAGATAATGATTATGATGATATACCGAATAATTATGATGCCGATCCAGATGACCCATATAACGCCTATGAAGTGGGAGACAACGGCCTTACGAGCCTTGAGAATTATAAATTAACAGTAAGTGGTGTAAATATATTTGATGATACCATTGGTATTACATTATCTGCTTTGCCGACAAGCGGCCAGCTGCCTCTTAATGTAACTTTTTCCGCTACTACTGCCACTATTGATGTTGTAAAGTATGAATGGGATTTTGATGGTAATGGGGTCTATGATAGATGGCATTACGCAACAGAGGGAAGCGCTATAAGTTACAAATATACTGCGGCGGGAACATATAATGTCAGGATACGAGCTACGAATAGCTTGGGAAATATAGATATTGCTGCAGCCACAGTAACGGTATCAAATAGCACATCATCCCCTACTGCACAGCTGGCAGGAGGCCTACTTCCATATCCTATCGCAAATGAAATTATAATATCTTCTCTTAAAGAGCTTAAAGCTACTGCTTCAGGTTCTAATGAGATTGTCAGATACCAATGGGATACAACAGGTGATGGTGAATATGATATGTCATCATCTAAATCAGCTGATATGACAAGAACATATAACGAGACAATATCAAAGATATTCTCCGGCGGCATAAAGGTAACTGATTCGCAGGGTTTATCCGGCATAGCGCAGATGTCTATAATGTCTAATGCTACTAAATGGGACGGGTCACTTTATAGGCCAAAGGTCTTTTTAAATAGTTATATAGTTAGAGGTGTCGCGGGTACTGCTGTTTCTCTGGGTGGATATGGTGTACCGGCCGGCGGTAATAGCTATGGATACGCGAAGAAACTCGAATGGGATTTTGAGGGAGACGGAATTAATGACTGGTCGAGTTCGATAGAGAATCCTAGTTGGACAGGCTTTGCGGATGTGACGCATGTATACGGAGCGCCAGGTGTTTACAGAGCTATTTTAAAAGCGCATACAGAATCAAGTCTTTCTTCATATAACAGCGCATTGGTTATTATCGCCGGTAGTGAACCTTCGCTAAGGGCTAAGGCAACAGTATCTTATGATACTACTACTAACGTTACTGAGATAGATGGCACATCGCCGGTAAAGGCTATATTCAACCACTCTTTGAGTACAGGTACGATAGCGAAATACGAATGGGATTTTGATGGCGATAAGAATATAGATTATACGACTACAAAATCCTCCGATATGCCGATATATAATTATCACTTTCCGGGTTATTGCGTAGCTATGTTAAGAGTAACAGATGCTAACGGGTTGATAGATGCATTTTATATACCGGTATTTTCAGAGTATCCTGTAGGGTTTTATTCAAGCTATGTAAAGATACCTCAAGAAGGAGATACTATAGCCGGTAATTCAATTTCACTCGTATCTGAGGTCTTTCCTGATGATTCAAGTGTGAACGAGGTTATGTTCCAATATAGGAAGCTCGGTGATATTTTATGGACAGATATAGGTAAAGGCACTCCTGTTATGTCGTATAGCACAACATGGGATACGACAGGCTTAATTAACGGACAGTCTTATGAAATCAGGGCAGCTGTTAATGGAGTGGATTCCACTTCATTTAAGATTATTTCCCTAATCGTTGATAACAGTGCTTCAAGCCCGGATGTCTATGAAAACAATAACGGCACTTATGTAAAAAAACAGATTATTGATCCATCGCAATCCAATGAAATTGTTCTTCCGGATGGTACGCGTATAGATATACCACAAGGAGCTTTGCCGAATGACGGTACTCTGCCCGATGTTACGATAGAGGAGGTTGTGGTCTCTGGGGCAGGCGGTACGATCGATATTAATATAACAGGTACTAGCACATTCTTGAAAGATATCACCATATCAATAGCGTATCCTGACGCGGACAACAACGGGATAGTAGATGGTACTAGCATAAATGAAAATGACCTTAAGCTTAGGTGGTATAATGATAGCACCGGATTATGGGAAGTGCTTTATGATTCAGTAGTCTATCCGAATGAAAACTATGTCTCAGCTACAGTAAACCATTTGACTATATTTGGATGGGGTGCCGCCGCCGTAGCTGCCGCTGCAGGAGGCACGGGAAGCGCCTCAAGTGATGGGTCTTCTACAGCAAGTTACTGTTTTATAGCTACAGCGGCTTATGGCACGCCTATGGCTGACGATGTTATCGCGTTAAGGCAATTCAGAGATAAATATCTGATGCGAAACTCATTAGGAAGAGAGTTTGTGTGGAACTATTACAGGTACAGTCCACCTATCGCTAATTTTATCAGCAGCAGACCGGGCCTTAAGAGGATAACGCGATTGCTATTAAGGCCACTTGTTAAATTCGCTAAAAAGCGGGTGTAGAATGAAAAGATTATTAAAAACTATATTTATAATCGCAATAAGCATAACAACGCAGTTTGCTATGCTTGAAGCAGGGCAGGCGCCAGCAGGTTCTTTAAGCGGTGCTTCTGCGCAAGGCCTTACTCTTAAAGGCACGCTCTTTACTCAGAGCTTGAGCCCTCTGGCCATAATAGAGGATGCCAGAAGCGGGCAGATTGTTATGTATGAGCTAGGCGATGATGTCGATGGGCTAAAAATAGTGCGGATAAAAAGAGGGGAGATCATACTTAATTCTTCAGACGGGGAATTTACGCTCACGTTGCCCGGTGGTGGGATATCTCAGCCTGTTACAAATATGATTAATGATGAGAAATGGTATAATGTAATAAAGCAAGGTAATGTAATTACCACTGATAGAGAGACTATCTCGGGTGCTATATCCAGAGTACGTGATATTATGAGAGATGTAAAGATCGGGCTTTATTCAGCTGACGGCAAAAAACTTGGGATCGCTATTACCAGGCTTAATGAAAACGGTATATTAAAAGAGATAGGTATTAAGCAAGGCGATGTTATAGAGACTGTAAACGACCTTACGCTGAATAGCCCATACCAGATTTTTAACGCGTATAGGAAACTAAAAGGCAAGGATCAGTTAGAAGTAAAGATATTAAGAAGCTCACAACCTCTTATCCTCACATACAGGGTGCAATAATAAAAATTAAGATATAGTAAAATTATTATTGATATCTAGTATCTATTTATGCTATCCTAAATATGACAATATACTCGGTGGATTAACGCAAACTTGTAAAGGAGCTTGAGTGTATACTCCTTTTTTCTTTTGTGTGTAATAAAAAATGTTATTATTATGATGAAAAAAATAAATTACATAATTATATTTGCGGTATTTGTTCTGTTGCAGCCGGATTACGCTGGTGCCTCCGAAGCAAATAAAAAGACACTCTTTACACCGTGTCAGTATAAGGGCGCTTATAAATATTATATGGATCGCGCTAAAGGTTATCTCGACGATAAACAATATGAATCCGCTATAGAATCATATGAAAGAGCGCTTATAATTCAGCCGAATTCAAAAGAAGCACGCCTAAAGATAGCGATCTCAAACGCTATGCTGGAAAATAAGGGTCATGTTACCAAGAGTAAGAAGCAGATCAGAAAAGACGTGATGAATCGCGTGGTTAGCTATAAAGATTACGCCTTGAAAAAGCCCGTATCCGCACTAGGGCCTCAGAAGAATCAGGATGTTGCTATAAAAAAACCAGCACGTCGTATTGTAGCACAGCAGTCAAGTAGAGATTTCTATTATAATAATTCAGATCTTGAACCAAGTAAGAGGTCTTATACATCAACAAAGTCAGAACCAAGCAAAAGGCCCTATGTATCGACTCAACCGGAGCCAAGCAAAAGACCCTACGCTAAGCCAGAACCAAGTAAGAGGCCTTATGTTTCAACCAAGCCGGAGCCGAGTGAAAAACTGCCTTCTTCATTAACAAAGAAGCCGGAACCAGCGCCGAAGCCGGTAGCTACCCTTAAATATCCCTCAACCGTTGCCATAGAAAGAAAACCTGTGCGAACGCCTTATGTGGAAGAATCCTTTAGGTGCGAGCTTCCCTTTTTTGAGGAATTTTCAGATGGTATAAATAGTAAGATACAGGAAGGCACAGAGAATGTAAATAGTTATCTTGCGCCTTCTGTTATAAGGGGTGAGTATCGCATGGCATTCGGTGTTACTGAAGATGACTTTATATGGAAAGACGCTAACGCGGATTATCATAATATGCCCGGAGATACAAGCTGGAGATATATATTTGGAAGAGATAGGCAGAATAGCTATGACAAGGCGATATATTCCAGGCTTAAGATGGATATGGATGTACACATAACCGATA